>JASLAV010000150.1 GCA_030146905.1 Lentzea sp.
AGCTCGCTCGACCAGTCGCTGACCCGGATGGGCCTCGACTACGTCGACATCTTCTACTCCCACCGGTTCGACCCGGAGACGCCGCTGGAGGAGACCATGGGCGCGCTCGTGTCCGCGGTCCAGCAGGGCAAGGCGCTCTACGCCGGCATCTCGTCGTACTCGCCCGCCAAGACCCGCGAGGCCGCCGAACTGCTCCGGTCCGCCGGTGTGCCGCTGCTGATCCACCAGCCGTCGTACTCGATGCTCAACCGCTGGATCGAGCCGGAGCTGCTGGACACGCTGGAGGAGGTCGGCGCGGGCTGCATCGCGTTCTCGCCGCTCGCGCAGGGCATGCTGACCGACCGCTACCTCGACGGGATTCCCGAGGGTTCCCGCGCGACGCAGGGCAAGTCGCTGTCGACGGACCTGCTCACCGACGAGAACCTGGCCCGCATCCGTTCGCTCAACGAGATCGCGAAGTCGCGCGGCCAGTCGCTGGCCCAGCTCGCGCTGACCTGGACGATCCGCGACCCGCGCGTCACGTCGGCCCTGATCGGCGCGTCGTCGGTGGGGCAGCTGGAGCAGAACCTCGCGGCCCTGCAGGCGCCGCCGCTGACCGACGACGAGCTCGCCGAGATCGACAAGCACGCCGTGGAGTCGGGCATCGACCTGTGGGCGCCGTCGTCGCGGGCGGAATGATCTAGTGGCGCGACCCGGAACGTCGGCTGGGTGATTCACGCTCAGCAGGACACCTCGCGGCACCGCCCCCACGCCCCCATACGATCCAGTATGAGGACGTGGGGGCGGTACCCCGATGCGTCCGTCTGACCGCGAATTCGCCCGGCAACGTCCCGGGCCACACCACTAGGCCACGTGCCGGGGGAGGCGGATCGTGAACACCGTCGACCCCGGCCGGCTGGCCAGCTCGATCGTGCCGCCGTGGGCCTCCACCAGCGACCGCACCACGGCGAGGCCGAGGCCGCTGCCGCCGCGCTGCCGGGTCCGCGAGTCGTCCACCCGGTAGAACCTGTCGAAGATCCGCGCCTGGTCGGCCTCCGGGATGCCGGGGCCGGCGTCGCTCACCCGGACCACGGCCCAGCCGTTCTCGGCCGTCACCTTCAGCTTCACCGCGGTGCCGGCCGGGGTGTGCACGGCCGCGTTCGTCAGCAGGTTGTCGAGCACCTGCCGCAACCGGGTCGCGTCCGCGGTCATGGTCACCGTGTCGGCGTCGAGCTCCAGCGAGTGCGTGGGCCTGGCGGCGCGGAACGCGTCCGCCGCCGCCTCCGCGACCACCGCGAGGTCCAGCTCCTCCGGGCGCAACGGCGGTTCGGACGCCGCGGAGTCCAGGCGTGCCAGCAACAGCAGGTCGTCGAGCAGCACGCTCATCCGCGCCGCCTCCGACCGCAGCTTCTCCAGGTGCTTCTCGCGTTCGCCCGGCTCGTTGGCCGCCGCGTACTTGAACAGGTCCGCGTAGCCGCGCAGCGACGTCAACGGCGTGCGCAGCTCGTGGGACGCGTCGGCGATGAACCGCCGCAGCCGTTGCTCCGCGGCCGTGCGGGCGGCCAGGGAGGAGTCGATGTGCGCGAGCATCTTGTTGAACGCCTCGCGCAGCTCCTCCACCTCGACGCCGCCGCCGTTGCCGTCCACGCGAGCGGCGAGAGTCGAGTCCGTCAGGTCGTGCGAGGCGATGTCGTGCGCGGTGTCGGCCATGTCCGACAGCGGTCGCATGCCCTTGCGGATCAACGCCTGGCCGCCCACCACCAGTGCGATCAACGCGGCCATGAACGCGATCACGCCGACCGTGACGAGCTGGGAGATCGTGCCGTCCCTGTCCTGCATCGGGGCCGCGCTGACCAGGATGAACTCGTTCTTGACGACCTGGCAGGCCCGCAGCCGGAACCTGCCCTCGTCGCGCAGGTACTCCGTCTCGAACTCGTCCGAGGTCAGCGCCTGCTTCGCGAGGGCGTCGAACTCCTCGCGGTCGGCGGGCTGCTGCTCACCCGGTAGCGCCTTCGGCTCGCCGTTCTCGATCTTGTAGACGACGGCGAACCAGTCCGGCGGAAGTTTGGTGACCTTGCCGTAGTACGCGATCTCCTTCACCGCGCTCGTCTGGCTGATCACCATCTGGTCGTCCAGACGGCGGTCGAGGAACGTCTGCATCGACGCGACCATGACCCAGCCGACGATCACGAACACCGTCAGCGCGAGCGCGCCGAGGCCGAGGGCGAGGCGGGTGCCGAGCCGCCAGTCGCTGATGGGTTTGACCACGGGTCTCATTCTGCTGCTCTGCGGAGCACGTACCCCACGCCGCGCACGGTGTGGATCAACGGCTCGCGGCCGTCGTCGAGCTTGCGGCGCAGGTGGGAGATGACGAGCTCGACCACGTTCGAGCGGCCGCCGAAGTCGTACTCCCACACGTGGTCGAGGATCTGCGCCTTCGTCAGCACCGCCGGTGAGCGGCGCATGAGGTAGCGCAGCAGCTCGTACTCGGTCGGGGTGAGCGTCACGAGCTTGCCGCCGCGGCGGACCTCCCGCGTGTCCTCGTCCATCACGAGGTCGGACACCTTGAGCACCGACCGCTTCCACGACGGACCCGTCGAACGGCGCAGCACGGCCCTGAGCCTGGCCATCAGCTCCTCGACGGAAAAAGGTTTCACGAGGTAGTCGTCGCCGCCGCGGGTGAGGCCCGCCACGCGGTCAGCGGTGCCGTCGCGAGCAGTCAGGAAGACCACCGGCACCATCGCCCCCGCCGCCCGCAGCCGGTCCAGAACGGTGAATCCGTCCAGGTCAGGCAGCATGAGGTCGAGCACGACGATGTCCGGCTGGAACTCGGCGGCCTCTCTGATGGCCTCCTCGCCGTTGAGCGCGGTCGCGGCCTGCCAGCCCTCGTACCGGGCGACCGTCGCGACCAGGTCAGCGATGTGCGGCTCGTCGTCGACGACGAGCAATCGAACCGAGTTCCCCTTGTCCACGTGCTCATGGTGCGTCACCTGGTGCTCGCCCCGCTCGATCGACAGGAAGTCGACAGGCGGTGCAAAGGGGAGCCACAGCTCTGACGCAGAGGATCGACCACGACAGACAGCGACCGCCCGACCGAGGAGCCCGCCGTGACGACCACCCTGCAGCCCCCCGCGAGACCGGCTCGCGCCGGTCGCGCGACGCCGCACAAGGTGCTGGCCAAAGCCGGCCTCTACGCGTTCCTCCTGGCCAACGCGGCGTTCGCGACCTACCTCTTCAACGCGGCCGGCGTCGGCTCGAACAAGCTGGTCAACTTCGGCAGGCTCACCGGTCTCTACGGTGCGCTCGCGATGGCGTTCCAGTTGCTGCTGGTCGCCCGCCTGCCGTGGCTCGACCGCCGCCTGGGCATGGACAAGCTGACGTCCTGGCACCGCTGGGTGGGCTTCACGATCTTCTGGATGCTCGTCGGGCACCTGGTCTTCATCGCGTTCGGCAACGCGGGCGACTCCGGTCCGATCGCGGAGGTCGTCCGGCAGGCGACCGAGCTGGAGGGCATCCTCCGCGCGCTGGTCGCGTGGGCGATCATCATGGTCGTCGGCGTGGTCTCCGCCCGCTTCGCGCGGCGCAGGATGGCCTACGAGACCTGGCACTTCATCCACCTGTACACCTACATCGCGATCTTCCTCGCGTTCACGCACCAGGTCGCCGTCGGCAGCACGTTCCGCAACTCCGCGCTCGCGACCGCGTACTGGTGGATCCTCTGGACCGTCGCGCTCGGGTCCGTCCTGATCGGACGGTTGGTGCTCCCGCTCGTGCGCAACTGGCGCCACCGGTTCCGGGTCGCCGCGGTCGTGCCGGAGGCGCACAACGTCGTCTCGGTCTACATCGAGGGCAAGGACCTCGACAAGCTCGGCGCCAAGGCCGGCCAGTTCTTCCTGTGGCGCTTCGTCACCAAGGACCGCTGGTGGCAGGCCAACCCGTTCTCGCTGTCCGCGGCGCCGAACTCCAAGTACCTGCGGCTCACCGCGAAGGCGCTGGGCTCGGGCAGCGCCGACATCCGCAACGTCAAGGTCGGCACCCGCGTGTTCGCCGAGGGCCCGTACGGCGCCTTCACGACCATGCACCAGACCAAGCCGAACGCGCTCCTCGTCGCCGGTGGTGTCGGCGTCACGCCGATCCGCGCGCTGCTGGAGGAGATCCAGGGCCACGTCGTGGTGCTGTACCGGGTGAGCGACCCGCGTGAGGCCGTGCTGCTGCGCGAGATCGAAGGCCTCGCACGGGCCAAGGGCGCGGTACTGCGGATGGTCACCGGTTCCTCGAAGACCATCACCCCCAACGGTCCGCTGCTCGGCCCGGAGAACATCGTCGCGATGGTGCCGGACGTGCAGGACCGCGACGTCTTCATCTGCGGACCGAACGGCATGACCGACGCCGTGGTGCGCAGCCTCGACGAGCTCGGAGTCCCAGCCAACCAGGTCCACGCCGAGCGCTTCGCGCTGGCCAACTGAGAGGTCCGACGACGTGAAGAGGGCAATTCCCGTTCTGGCGCTGAGCGTCACCGGCCTGGTCCCGGTGTGGCTGTACACACCCGG
The DNA here is from genome assembly GCA_030146905.1 of Lentzea sp. The sequence continues at coordinate 4,530 of JASLAV010000150.1, forward strand.
CGGGCACGAGGGCGAGCTCAGCGAGGTCGCCGCGCCGGAAACCCAGCAGCAGCAACAGGCCGCGCCGCCGCAGACGACGTCGTCCGCGCCGAGGGCCACCGGGTCCGCGGCACCGAAGGCGACCGGTGCCGCGCCGACCACCCAGCAGCAACCGACCCAGCAGCAGGCGCAGACCCGCAACGTGTCCGGGCCGGCGGTGAACACCTCCGAGGGCACCGTGCAGGTGCAGGTGACGCTCCAGGGCACCAAGATCACCGACGTCAAGGCGTTGCGGGCGCCCAACAGCAACCCGACCAGGATGGCGCTGCCGTTGCTGCGGCAGTCGGCGCTGAAGGCGCAGAGCGCGGACATCGACACGGTCTCCGGCGCGACGGCGACCTCCGAGGGCTACAAGCAGTCGCTGCAGGCCGCCATCGACGGGGCGCGGTAGAGGTGGCGGTGCGGCGCGTCGAGCACGTCATGGGCCTGCCGATCTCGGTGGACCTGCGTGACGGTGACGCCGCACTGGCCGACCGGGCGTTCGCCTGGCTGCGCGAGGCCGATGCCCGCTTCTCGCCGTTCAAGCCCGACAGCGAGGTGTCGAGGCTGGACCGGGGTGAGCTCACCAGGGAGGAGCTCACGCCTGACCTGGTCGAGGTGCTGTCGTTGTGCGACTGGTACGAGGAGTCGACGGGCGGCGCGTTCACGGCGCGCGTGCCGGGCCGCGGCCTCGACCCGTGCGCGGTGGTGAAGGGCTGGGCCGTGCAGCGGGCGGCGGACCTCCTGCGGGAGGGCGGCGCCACCACGTTCTGCCTGAACGCCGGCGGCGACGTCGTGACGGCGGGAGAGCCGGAGGCCGGAAAGCCTTGGCGCGTCGGCGTTCGGCATCCCGACCTCGCCGACCGGCTGAGCGTCGTGCTCGGCGTGCGGGACGGAGCCGTTGCCACGTCAGCGATGTACGAACGCGGGCAGCACATCCTGGACGGCCGCACCGGTCAGCCCGTCACGGGACTGCTGTCGGTCACAGTTCTCTGCGACGACCTCGCGATCGCCGATACCACTGCCACAGCAGCGTTCGCGCTGGGCAGGGACGGGATCGAGTGGGCGGCGGCCCAGGAGGACTGCGCGGTCTTCATCGTCGACGAAGATCGTCAGGTGTTCTCCAGTCCTGGACTTCCGGTACACATCTGTTAACATGCCAGGCCAACGGAGCTCGACTCCGGGGCACGGTTTTCGTTGATCAAGAGCTGGATCGGAGCTCGCGCTCGGGGCAAGACCCGGCCTGCTGTCGACCAACTACTCGTGCGAGAAGGCTTGTTGCAGCGCGAATTCGGGAGCGCGCTGCAACAAGCCTTTTCTGTGTTTATTGGCCGCTGCTCCGCAGCGGCGGCGAGTTCGTCGAGAAGCCGGTCGTCCGCCCGACTCGCTCGCACCGAAATGGGCTTCGCCGATTCCGGCACGAGCGGGTGACCGGACGACCGGCACGAACTCGCATGCCGGGCGGACTCGCGTGGCGGATGCCTGGCGTGAGCCTCGCGAGACGGATGGCTGGCATGAGCCTCGCGAGGCGGGTGGTTGGCGTTGGCTAGGCCGAAATCACGCGTAGCGGTCTTCGTTGAAGTCGATGCCCACTGCTGACATGCCTAGATCGCGGCCCATGGCGTCCAGCACGTCGACCATCTCCAGGCCGCTCAGCCAGTCGCGGGGGAGTGCGTCGGTGCCGTGCAGTGCGCCGAGGACGTTGCCGGTCAGTGCCGCCGTGGCATCGCTGCCGCCGGAGTGGTTGGCGGCGGCGCGCATCGCGTCCACGAACTGCGACGGCTTCGGGTGCGTCAGCACGGTGTAGACGGCGATCGCCAGCGCTTCCGGGCCGGTCCAGCCGCTGCCCAGGCGGTCTACGCGCACGGACGACGAGCCGTCGTGCTCCTCCGCCAGCACCACGGCCCGCGTCAGCACCGTCGCCGTGTAGGTGTCGTCGCGCAGCACTCGGCCGATGACCTGGTCGATCGCTTCGCGGATCGGCCTGCCCTTCACGGCGAGCAGGTGGACCAGCAACGCCAGCGCGCCGCCGGACACCCAGCCGCCCGTGCCGCCGTGCGTCAACGCGGCGAACCGGCAGCCGAGGTCGTAGGCGATGGCCGCGGACGGAGCGAAACCGGCGGGTGCGGTGCGCGTGACGCCGTTGCAGCCCGACGACTCGTTGTGCGGGTTCTCCGGTGTGGACGGTGTCTCGGCCGCCAGCGCGCGCAGGCACGTCAGGCCCGGTGAGCGGCTCTCGTACAGCCGTTCGTCCGCGAGCAGGCCCACCGCGCCGTGTTCGGGGGCCGGCTGCTGCTGGGTGATCAGCCAGCGCCGGTAGCTGTGCCACACCATCTCCGACGGCTCCCACTCGCCCGTCCGCTTGCCGCGCACGTACGCGCGCAGGTAGCCGTCGGCGGTGAAGAGCGTGAGCTGGGTGTCGTCGGTGAACAGGGCGGGTTTCGGCGGCCCCAGAACACCCTCTGGGCCGTGCTCGCGCTGGATGTCCGCCCAGCCGAGGTACTGCACAGGTGCGCCGAGCGCATCACCGAGTGCGCCGCCGAGAAGACACCCGGCGCCGCGGTCAACCACGGAGTTCCGATCTCGCGGCACGCGTGAACAGTAGCGAACGGCGAAACCCCGGCTGAACTTGTATCTGAGACACCCCCTCTGCCACCTGTTGAAGTAACGAGATCAGCGCGGGAGAAGGAGGGGCATGCGGAGCAAAACCGGACTCGAGTTCGGCGTGCTCGGTCCACTCCAGGTGCTCGCGGACGGAAGGCTCGTGCAGCTGGGCCGCCGCGGCATGCGCGGACTGCTGGCCATGCTCGTCGTCGAGGCGAACCGGCCCGTCTCGATCGACCAGATCGTCGACGCGCTGTGGACGGACGCGCCGCCGGCCACCGCACGGACGATCGTGCACGGCTACGTCTCGCGGTTGCGCAAGGTGCTGGAGGAGTCGGACCCGACGGGCTCGGCCTCCATCCGCACCACGCCGACCGGCTACCAGCTGACCGTGGACCCGTGGCGTCTCGACCTGCACCGCGCCAAGCAGCTCGTGGCGTCCTCCCGCGGCAAGCCCGCCGCCATCAGGGCGGGCTTGCTGCGCGAGGCGCTGGGGCTGTGGCGCGGGCCGGTGCTCGCCGACGTACCCGGTGACCCGATGACCTCCGACCTCGAGGAGCTGCGGCTGTCGGCGCTGGAGGAGCGCATCGACGCCGAGCTCGAGCTCGGCCGCCACCTGGAGCTGGTGGGCGAGCTGCGCGGGTTGTGCACCGAGTACCCGTTCCGGGAACGCCTCGTCGCCCACAGCATGCGCGCCCTGTACCGCTCGGGGCAGCGCGCCGACGCGCTGGAGGCCTACCAGCGGTTCCACCGCCGCGCGGTCGACGAGCTGGGCATCGACCCCGGTCCCCAGCTGCGGTTGCTGCACGAGCAGGTGCTGCGCGACGACCCCGCGCTGAGCGTGGTCGGCCCGGTGGAGTCGCGTCCCGTCGCTCCGCGGGCGGGAATCGTGGCACCGGCGCTGCTGCCCGCCTCCGCGTCGCGGCTGTTCGGCCGTGACGACGACAAGAAGTGGCTGGACGACGTCTGCGCCGGCAGGAACCTGCTCGCGACGACCGTGGCGGTGTTGACCGGCCCGCCCGGTGTCGGCAAGAGCGCGCTGGCGACCACGTGGGGCCACGAGAACTCCGAGATGTTCCAGCACGGCGCGCTGTTCGCGTCGCTCGGCGACGCCGAACCGGGTGAGGTGCTGACCAGGTTCCTGGTGGCGCTGGGTGTTCCCGCGGACGGCGTGCCGGTCGCGGTGGAGGACCGCGTCGGGCTGTACCGGTCGTTGCTCAGCCGCCGCCGCGTGCTGGTGGTGCTCGACGACGCGACCGCGTTCGAGCAGGTGCAGCCGCTGCTGCCGCCGGGTTCCGGCTCGGTGGTGCTGGTGACGTCGCGCAGCAAGATGGAACGGCTGGTCGTCACGAACAGCGCCCGCGTGCGCAAGCTCGGGCCGCTGGACGACGACGCTGCGCGCGAGCTGGTGGACGACGTGCTGGGCAAGCCGCTGTCCACCGAGGACCCGGTGGCGTCCCGCAAGCTCGCCGAGCTGTGCGGCGGGCTGCCGCTGGCGCTGCGGGTGGCCGCGGCGAAGCTGGTGACCAGTCCCGAGTGGACCGTCGAGGAGCTGGTGGGGGAGCTGGCCGACGACGGTCACCGGATGCGCGGCCTGGACCTGCCGGAAGCCGGCGTGGGGGTGTCGCGGGCGCTGGACCTGTCGACCCGCGACCTGCCGGTCGAACTCGGTGAGACGTTCCAGTCGGTCGGCCTGGCACCCAGCAGGTGGATGTCACCGCACGCCGTGGCGGCGCTGACCCGCACGCGCGTCGAGTCGGCCCGGTCGAGGCTGAGCCAGCTCGTCGAGGTGAACCTGCTGGTCGAGCCGTGGCCGGACGGGTTCACGATGCACGAGCTGGTGCGCCTGTACGTGCGGGGAGCGGGCCGTCCCGACCGGGATTCGTTGCGGCGCCTGGTGAACTACTACCTCGTCGCGTGCGACCACGTCCGCCGGGCCATCCGCCCGGCACGCGACGGGCTCGACTTCGCGTTGCGGGACAACGGATCCACGGCGTTGCCGGCGTTCACCGACCCGATCGACTGGTTCGACCAGGAATGGCCCAACGTCGTCGCGGTCGTGCACGCGTCCGCGGAGGCGGGCCTGCACGACCAGGTGTGGCAGCTCGTGAGGTTGTTGCACCCCTACGCGACCGTGCGCGCGCTCACGGGGGAGTGGGTGGCGCTGGTCGGGTTCGGGCTGGCCGCGGCCGAGGTGACGGGGAGCCGCCTCGGCCAGGTCCTGATGCTCGACACGACCTACACGACGAACGCCCGGCTGGGACGTCCCGTCCTGCTGCCGGACGCCCGCCGTGCGCACCGGCTCGCGACCGAGCTGGGCGAGCGCCAGTACCTGGTGCTGACGCTCGCCCAGCTCGCCGACGTCCTGTTCCGGCTGCACCAGCACGACGAGGCGCTGCTGCACTTCTGGGAGTCCGTCCAGCTCGCGCAGCAGTCCGGCGACGTCGTGGGAGAGGGTCACGGCCTGAACAACGTCGCGCAGGTCGAACAGGCCCGCGGACACGTGGAAGTGGCGCTGCAGCACCAGGTCCAGGCCGTCGAGGTCTACCGCCGCTCCGGCGACCAGGTGGCGTTGATCCGCGGTCTGGCCAACCTGGCGGAGCTCCACCTGCAGGCGGGAACCCTCGACCAGGCCGAGTCGCTCGCCAGGCAGGTCGTCGACCAGGCCGCGGTGGCCGGGGTGACCCACCTGGAGGGCTTCGGCCGCCACGTGCTCGGCGAAGTGTTGCTCCGGCGGGCGGAATGGGTTGCTGCGGCAGCAGAGTTGACGGAGGCGCTGCGCCTGTACTCGCAGGTCAACTCGGCCCGTGCGGTCGAGGTGCGCGCCACTTTGGACGCGATGTCGTCCGAGGTTTAGTGAGCGTTTAGTCGTCTGGGCCCAAAACATGGGATGTTGGACGTGCAGGCAGCCGAGTGGGGGATTGCCGAGGGGGGTAAGGCGGCCTGCGGTGAAGGGGCCCGACCGGCATTCGGGGGAGAGTGCCGGTCGGGCTTTCCGCTAGGGCTTGTCCACGCAACGCGCCATCGGCAGCAGCTCGGGACGCTTCGGCGCCAGCCCGTCGCCCATCGACTCGCCCCGCAGCTGCCGCCCGATCCACGGCACGACGTGCTCGCGGGCCCACTTCAGGTCGGCCTTGCGCTGGGTGACCCAGTCGGTGTGCGCGAGAGCGGGCCACGGCTCGTTCCACGAGTGGTCGTCCGTCAGCCCGAGCACCTGCGCCGCCTTGAGCGCGACCCGCTGGTGGCCCTCCGGCGACAGGTGCAGCCGGTCCTCGCTCCACGCGCGACGGTCGTGCAGCACGTGCATCGACCACAGGTCGACCATGCGGCAGTGGTAGCGCTCGGCGATCGACCACAGGTGCGTGTTGTAGATGGCGACCTTGCCCCGGATGCTCCTGAGCAAGGGCGTCGCCCTGGTGTCGAAGCCGGTGAAGATCACGACGTCGCACCCGGCGGACCTGAGGTCGGCCACGGCCACCTCGTAGACCTCCGCCAGCGCGTCCGGGTCGCTGTTCGGGGTCAGGATGTCGTTGCCGCCCCCGCAGAACGTCACCAGGTCGGGCTTGAGGGAGATCGCGAGCGGCACCTGCTCGTCGATGATCTCCTGCAGCATCTTGCCCCTGACCGCGAGGTTGGCGTACCTGAACTCGGGCGCCCTCGCGGCCATCATGTTCGCCAGCCGGTCCGCCCAGCCGACGTAGGTGTCTCCCGGGCCCGGGTCGTCCATTCCCTCGGTGAAGCTGTCCCCCAGGGACACGAGACTGTTCCATCGCAGCAGCACTACATCCCCCTTACCGTCCAACTGACCCTGCTCGTCCGGGCTGACCTGCCCCCTGCTCGATCCGCGGCTGATCGGGCTCTTCCGCGGCTCCCGGACGCGGGCGACCAGTTAGCATGCACAACGAACCGCTGGTTACGCCACCGTCGGTTACGACAGCGTAGGTTTTGTCGCGGTGGGTGACGATTCTTTTACCACTCGATCGAGGGAAGCTTGAGGGGAATCCTGGGGATTCGTCTCATTTGTCACGCGATTGGTCGCTACCTTCTGCCAGGTGCGTTCTGGTTTGCCGCTTCCTTCCATTTCCCTCGGTGTCGCGCTTGTCACAGCCGGGGTCCTCGCCGGGATCGTGGTGAGTGCCGGGGGTGGGGTGCGCTTCGGGTCTCCTGCTCCTGGTGATCCTTCCGTGGCTGATATCGGCGGGGATCAGCCTCCTATGGAGTTCTCGCCATCGGTTGCTGCGACCACGTCCGTGGTCCGGTCTCTGACCGTGCCTGTTCCCGGGGTGTCTTCTGGGCGGCCTGTGGTCACTTCGCCGCCTCACTCGAATCCTGTGGTCACTCCTGAGGCTGGGGCTTCTGTGGAGGAGAGTGTTGTGGGGACGACTGTGGTGCCGGTTCTTTCTGTGCCGTCGTCTGTGTTGCCCTCGTCTTCGGATGTGCTGGTTCCGTAGGGGGTTCCTGGGTTTCAGACTGCGGGGCTCCGCCCCGGACCCCGTCAGCTGATCAAGGACCGGCCAGCGCGGCGGGCGGGTTGATGGCACGCCTGTTGCTTATCGCGGCCGCGCGTTGGGTTGGTTGGCTGGGTTCGGTGGGGTGGTCAAATCGGCTCGGCTTCGGCTCGCCTTCGGCCTTGCGCTGGAGGGTCGGCTCGTCTGCGGCTTCGCGTGGGTTTGCGGCTCACCTTCAGCTGCGCTGGAGGTGCTCGGTTTGGCTTTGCCGGAGTGTCAGACCTGCTCTGTACGTTGAATCGCGGGGGAGCCTTCATCCAAGGGGACGCCTGCGCGAGCCTGCCTGGACGGGAGAACCCCCGCAGCGACCTGGGCGCGTTGGGTCGCTGCGGGGGCCGTTGGCCTTTCCGAGGGGCGCCGCCGCCGTTGGCCCCTCGGAAAGGGTTGGGCCACTGCCAGGGGCGCCGCCGCCGATGGCCCCGGGCAGTGGGGTTTGGCCGTCTCAGGGGAGTGCCGCCGCCGGTGTTTCCCCTGAGACGGGGTCTGTGTCAGCCGTTGACCGCTACGTCCAGGGGTGTTGCCGGTGCCTGGTCGGCGTAGGCCGAGCGCAGTCTCAGTTCTGCTGCCGGTGAGGCTCCTATGTGGTCCAGGCCCAGCAGGGCCGCGCCCACCACCGGTGGGACGTCCACCAGGCGGACCTGGGCCAGGGGGGCCGCTTCCAGGATTTGTCGGCGGACCGGGCCTACCACCGTGTCGCCTGTGTTGGTCAGGACGCCGCCGCCCAGCACCACGTCCACCGGCTCGTCCATCAGGTTCAGCTTGCGCATGGAGACCGTCGCCAGCAGGACGATCTCCTCCACCAGGCGGTCGATCTGGGACTGGGCCACCGCGTCGCCTCGTGCTGCCACTTCGAAGACGAGTGGGCAGAGGGCGTGGGGGTTGAGTTCCAGTTCCTCGAAGTGGATTTTTTCCACTACCGCGAGGATCGACGTTTCGTCGTAGTGGTCCAGGAGGGCCTGGAGCAGGAGGGTTGGCTTGCCTCGGCCGTCTTCTGCTCTCACCGCGTGCCACAGGGCGTCGTTGCCCAGTTGGCCGCCTCCGCCCCAGTCGCCCGAGATCGCGCCCAGGGCCGGGAAGCGGTGGGTTCTGCCGTCTCTGGCCACGCCTACCGCGTTGATGCCTGCGCCGCAGACCACTGCCACGCCGCCGGCTGCGGCTGTGCCGGCTCGGAGGAGTGCGAAGGTGTCGTTGCCCACGAACGTTGTGGTTGACCAGCCTCGTTCTGAGATGGCCTGGGTCAGGTCCGCTTCTTCTCTCGGCAGGTCTGCGCCTGCCAGGTAGGCGGAGGTGTGCGCGGCGATCGGTTCGTCCCGGGGGAGGCCCGCTTGTGCTGCTGCCTCGCGGGCCAGTTGTTCGAACACGTCCAGCCCGCGCTTCATGCCCACGGTCTGCGGTGGGGCGCCCGGGCCGCGCACCTGTGCCAGCACCTTGCCGTCCGCGTCCACCAGCAGCACCGCGGTCTTGCTGTTGCCGCCGTCGATGGCGAGCACCCTGTCCGTCATCGTTGTCAGGCTCCCTTCACCCACGGCAGCAGGTCGCGGTTCTGCGCGATCAGCTCGTCGGCCAGCTGGTCCGCGATGGCGTGCTGGCCGATCAGCGGGTGGGCGAGCAGTGCGTTCGCCACTCGGTCTCGTCCGCCGTGGAGCGCCGCTTCCAGTGCCAGGTGCTCGTACGCGGTGACGTGCGAGATCAGGCCGGAGATGGTCGGTTCCACCGGGCGGACCGGTAGTGGGCTGCCGCCCGAGGAGTCCACTGTGGATGACACCTCGATCACGGCGTCGTCCGGCAGGAACGGCAGGGTGCCGTTGTTCTGCACGTTCACCACGTGCTTCTCGGCGCCGGTGCCGCCTGTCAGGGCGTGCACCAGTTGCACGGCGGCCTCGGAGTAGTAGGCGCCGCCGCGCTGGGACAGTTGTTCCGGCTTCGTCTTGACCGACGGGTCGCCGTAGATGTCGAGCAGTTCCTTCTCGACGGCCGCGACCACCTCGGCGCGCGGGGGCGAGTCGAGCTGCTTCTTCACGACGGCGTCGTGGTTGTAGAAGTAGTTCAGGTAGTACGACGGCACCATGTTCAGGCGTCGCATCAGGGCGCCGTCGATGCCGATGTGCTCTGACAGGCCCTCTACGTGGTCGGCCAGCAGTTCGGGCAGGCGGTCCACGCCGTTCACGTACACGCCGCGTTCCCACGTCAGGTGGTTCAGGCCGACGTGGTCCAGCTCCACTGTGGACGGATCGACGCCCAGCAGGGAAGAGGTCCAGCGCTGGAACGTGATCGCCACGTTGCACAGGCCGATCGCCCTGTGGCCCGCCTGCAGCAGCGCGCGGGTCACGATGCCGACCGGGTTCGTGAAGTTCACGATCCAGGTGTCCGGACCGGCCAGCTCGCGGACGCGGTCGGCGATGTCCAGGACCACCGGCACGGTCCGCAGCGCCTTCGCCAGGCCTCCTGCGCCGGTGGTCTCCTGGCCGACGCAGCCGCAGGTCAGCGGGAACGTCTCGTCCGACGCGCGGGCCTTCTGACCGCCGACGCGCAGTTGCAGCAGTACCGCGGACGCGCCCTCGACGCCCTCCTCCAGTGAGGTCGTGGTGCGCACCTTCGCCGGGTGGCCAGCGTGTTCCAGCAGGCGGCGGCTGAACGGGCCGACCAGTGAGAGGCGGTGCTCGTCCGGGTCGACCAGGACGATCTCGTCCACCGCCAGGCTGGTGCGACGGCCGGCGATGCCGTCGATCAGCTCCGGTGTGTAGGTGGAACCGCCACCGACGACGGTGAGTTTCATCCTTTGACTCCCGTGAACGTGATTCCCTTGACGAACGACTTCTGGGCGAAGACGAAGAGGACGACGGCCGGGATCATCGTCAGGAACGTCACCGCCATCGACGAGTTCCACTGGACGATGTGCATGCCCTTGAACGTCGCCAGTGCCAGCGACAACGTCCACTGGTCCTTGACCTCGCCGGTGTAGAGCAACGGGCCGAAGTAGTCGTTCCAGGTGAAGAGGAAGCAGAACAGCGCGGTCGCCGCGATGCCCGGCTTCGCCATCGGCACGATGATCCGCACCATCGCCTGGAACTCCGAGCAGCCGTCCACCCTCGCCGCGTCCACGTAGGACTGCGGGATGGTGAGCATGAACTGGCGCAGCAGGAAGATGCTGAACGCGTCGAACAGGAAGTACGGGATGATCAACGGCCACAGCGTGCCCGTCAGGCCCAGCGACGACCACGTGTCGTACAGCGGCACGGCCACGACCTGCGGCGGCAGCATCATCGCGCCGATGACGAGGATGAACGCCACGTTCCGGCCGCGCCACTGGAGTTTCGCGAGCGCGTAGGCCGCCGGGATCGACGAGATCAGCATGCCCGCGGTGGCGAGCAGCGAGTACGTGAGGCTGTTGACCAGGTACTGCAGCAGCGGGGCCTTGTCGAAGACCTCGACGAAGTTCTCCCAGTGCCATTCCCTCGGCCACAGGTCGGAGGTGAACGCCTGGTTGTCCGACATCACCGCGGTGAGGAAGACGAACACGACGGGCGTGGCGAACATCAGGCCGAGCGCGAGGCCGATCGCGTGTGTCGCGACCCAGTTCAGGAAGCCGGCGGTGTCGCGCTTGCGGCGCGGCTGCTCCGGTTCCGCCGGGACGTCGACCGGTGGTTTGGTCAGCGTGGCGGTCATGCTCCCGGACCTCCTTCCTCGGCGTTGGAGTTCTTGCGCATCCGTTGGACCAGCACGATGGTCACGGCGAACGAGATGACGAACAGGACCGTGGCCATCGCGGCCGCGTAGCCCATGTCGAAGTAGCGGAAGCCCTGCGCGTACAGGTAG
>JASLAV010000261.1 GCA_030146905.1 Lentzea sp.
GCGACAGCTTCTCCTCGTTGCGGCCGCCTTTGACGAGCACGACCGGGTACTGGCAGAAGCGGCACTTGTAGGCGCACGTCGGGATGTAGGACCAGAGGTGGATCGGCGCCGTGCCGGTGAGCTGGTCGCTCAGGTCGGCGAGGAAGTCGTCGACGCCGTAACCGGGAACGTTGCCGGGGAACACGTGCGCGCCGAACGGGTCTTCGGTGACGTAGTCGAGCAGGTGCGCGTTGGCGGGGTCCTGCAGCGCCGCCCACACCCTGGGCTCGGAGCCGGTCAGAACACGGTTCATCAGAACACGCCTCCATTGCCGAAGTAGTTGTGCGCCTCCCCCGACTCCCGGTCCTCGCAGTAGTACTTCACGAACTCCGCGAACCGGTCCTCCGGTACCGCGTCGAAGCACTCCGGCAGTGGCGGCGGGTAGCCGATGTCCTCGCCGACGGTGGCGCGCAGCCGGGCGAAGATCTCGTGCCGGACCTCGAGGTAGAGCCGGTAGGACGGCGTCTTGTAGGAGTGGATGGGCAGGAAGTCGACGACGCTCATCTCGGCCTTGATCTCCGCGATGCGCGTGGCGAGCCGGGCGGCCAGGTCCTCGCCGAAGAACGCGATCACGGCGTCCTCGTCCAGGAAGGACGGTGTCAGCAGGACGGGCAGGACGGTGTTCTTCGGGGTGAAGTCCTTGATCGAGAACTCCCAGGCCTGCAGGGCCTCGGCCTCGGTGAGGTCGGTGGTCTTCGGCGGCGCCTGCGGCCGGATGTCCCGCATGACGATGATGCCGTCGTTGCCGTACGCGCGACCGGAGATGACCTCGTCGATCGCGTGGTCGACACGCCGCGGGTTGATCTCGACCCGCGACTTCGGGGCGTACGCGATGTCGTGACCGGAGCCCGCGACCTTGATGCCGAAGTCCCAGTCGTCGGACAGGTGGTTGACGAACCTCCCGTTCTGCAGCTGGTAGAAGATCTCGATGCCGCCGACGTCCTCGTAGGCCTCGCGCTCGACCGCGAAGCCCTTGCCGTCGGGAAAACCGCCGAACAACGAGAACGTCACCGCGCGGCACCGCAACGTGCGCTGGATGGCGTCCCAGAGCCGTGGCCTGCCGACGAAGTGCTCGGCGTTGTAGTAGTAGTCGCACACCCCGATCGCGGCCTTGTCCTTGTCCATCACCGCGAGGAGTTCGACGAGCCAGCGGCTGTCGACCCGGCAGTCCGCGTCGGCGGACACGAGGTAGAAGCGCTCGCCGGGGTCCTTGCGGTTGCGGCTCCTGCGCACCGCGAACTCCATGCCGGCTCTGCGCGCGCACGCCACGCCCTGCTCGCGTTCGCTGATCACGTGGATGTCGACCGGTGAGCTGTCGGCGAACCGGCGGGCGATCTCGACCGTGTCGTCCGTGGAGTTGTTGTCCACCAGCACGATCTCGTAGGCCGCGGGGTCGATGTCCTCCTGATCGCGCAGGGACCGCAGCACGGTCTCGATGTTCGCGGCCTCGTCGAACACCGGCAGCACCACGCTGAGCCGCACGTGCGGACCCATCGCGGGCGGGAACAACGTGGTCACCAGGTCGGTCGCGGCCTCGCGGGTGTGCGTGCCGAGCTTGCTGTTGTGCGCCACCACTTCCGCCCGCCTCTCCGCGTTCGTCATGAGTTCGTGGACCTGCCGGGCGAACTCCGGTGTCGGCAGGTCGTGCTCCAGGATGTCGAGCACCGGCGCCTCATAGCCCGCGTACACCGTGTCGTACAGGGCGTACCGGCTCGCGATGTACGGCACGCCGGCCGCGATCGCCTCACCGATGGGGTTGCCGAAACTCTCGTAGTCGTACGACGTCAGGAACGACACGACATCGGCGTGCGCGAGCAGGTCCCGCACCGAGAACCCCGGACCGGCCGACTCGCACGGTTCCAGGACGCCGCCGAAGACGACCGGCACCCGAAGCTCTTCTGCGAGCGAGCGGAGCTTCCTGGTCTCGGCCGGGTCCTCCTCGGTGTCGCCGGCGACGAACAGGCAGGTGCCCGGCAGCAGGGCCACCAGGTGCAGGTCGCGGTCGACGCGCTTCTGCGGGATGATCCTCGTGAACCGGGCGATGATCTTCGTGCCCGGTGCGATGCCGTGGTGCTCGAGGAAGTCGGGCCTGCCGGGGCGGTCCGGTTCGGTGAAGGTGTTCGGCAGCAGGTCGAGGTTGCGCAGCTGCGGCATCCACTCCAGCGTGCGCCGTCTCGCCTCGTCGTGCAGCGCGAAGTAGTGGATGTGCGGCGAGTTGACCATCGGAGGCGTCGCGGGATAGGGGAAGCTGCCGTACTTGGCCGGTTCGCTCTGCCACATCAGGTCGTGGTCGCGCCACAGCACGTAGCGACCGAGGTCGTGCGCGGCGCCGTACCGGGCGATCGCCTGGTAGAGCGCTTTGGTGTAGGCGACGTTCTCCGGCAACGTGCCGTTCTCGACCATGACGACCGCGACCTCGCGGTCTTCCCAGGTGCGCACGATCGCATCGGTGAGAGCCTCGGTGACGCGATCGGTGTCCGGTACCTCGTCGCGGCGCACAGAATCCAGCGTCGCCGCCACGAATTCACTGTCGTATCCGGCAATGCGCGCAATGCCGTCGACGCGGTCGAGTTCCACCCAGTCCGGCACGCGTTCGTGCCGGTAATCCTGGAAGAACCGGCCTTTGTCGGCCTTGATGTCGTAGCCGAGGTCGAGATGAACGCGATAGCCCTGGTCAGCGAAGGTTCTGGCGGTCTTGAGAAACTCGACCACCACGCCGGACATGGCCGTGGCATCGAACGAGACACCCCAAAGAGCCGGCATAGGCTGCTCCGTTTCGAGTGATTCACTCTCACTCGAACCTAGC
>JASLAV010000276.1 GCA_030146905.1 Lentzea sp.
GGAGGTCAGCTGCCGGTTCTTCGGCGACGCCGGATCGACCGCGGGCGGTATCACCCACAGCTCGCGTGCGTTTGGCGGGGCGAACTCGGGCAACGTGGTGACGAGGGCGTCGAGTGCGGCCAGTTCGACGTCGAACGCGCGCCACACTGCGCCGGGTCCACGGTCGGGAGGGATCACCGCACCGATGTGGCAGTGCCACACCACCCGCGCCCCCATGGCCTTGAGCCTTGGCGCAAGGCCCAGCGTCTGCGGGTCGTGCAGGATGACCACGTCACCGACGGCAACCCGCTGGGCGAACCACTCGGCCTGCGGCGCGAGTGTGGCGCGGTAGGTCGTCATGAGCGTCGGATCGTCGAGCCGACCCGGGTCGGCCCGCCCGTGCAGCAGGTTGTGCAGGTACTTCGTCACCGCGTGGAACTCGGGGGTCCCGGCGACGACGGCCCAGCCCGCGGCGTTCTGATGCGGCAGTAGACCGGCGATCAGTTCGGCGACCCCTCCGCCCGTCGCCGTTGCGTTCACGTGCACGAGTGCGGGGCGGTCCTCACCGGGTTCGACCACCCATACGGGTGACAGCATCGAGCGTGCTCCTTCCGGGACGTCGGCCAGCCGGAAATGCGCTGCACAGCACGCCTGTTGCTGAGTGCGCGGCGGCGGCGGGTCGCGATCGTCAGTGCATGAGGTCGGCCACCCTGGCCGCCACCGCTGCCGCGGTCAGGTTGGTGTTGGCCCGGGGAAGCAACGGCATCAGTGAGGCGTCTCCGATGTGGACGTTGGACAGCCCGTGCACCCGGCCGTCGGAACCTGCGACAGCGGCGGGGTCGTCGGCCGGCCCCATGGCGCAGGTGCCGACTGGGTGCCAGTACCCGGCTTGCACCCGGCCGACCGCGTCCCGCCTGCTCGACGACCACGGGTCGAGAACGGCCAGCGCGCTCACGGGAGCGGTCTTGGCGAGGTCGTGAGCCAGGTCGACGCCGTCCAGCGCCACCTGGCGGTCGTAGCCGCCGGGGTCACTGAAGTACCGGGGCTCGACCAGTGGTGCGACCGTTGGGTCCAGTGACCGGGCCCGCACGAAGCCCCGGGATCGCGGCGCCATCACGAACACGTGCAGCGAAACCTCCAACGAGCCGACGAACTGCCCACGCTCATCCTCGCCAGGACCAGCGGTCGGTACGAGATGCAGGTCCCAGTACTCGTCGTCGGCCATGCTCGATCGGGCTTTGACCAGGCTCTGAGGCACGTAGACGTCCTCATCCGGCAGGACAAGCGACTCGGTCGGGGTGAGCTCGAGCTGGACCTTGGAGTGGTCGATCAAGTTCTCTCCCACCCCGCGCAGCGGCAGCACCACCGGCGCGTCCAGCTCGCGCAGCACCGGTTCCGGTCCGATCCCGCTGCGCATCAGCAGCGGCGGGTTGCCGTAGGTGCCCGCGGCGAGCACCACGGTATCCGCGGTCACCGTCTCCACCCGCCCGGCCCGCAGGACCTCCACCCCCACTGCGCGTTCGCTGCGCACCAGCAGCCGCACGGCCGGTGCATCGGCCACCACGCGCAGGTTCGGACGGTCGCGGACCGGGTCGAGGTAGGCGAACGCGGCGTTCCACCGGACGTGGCCGACCGCATTGAGTGGTACCCACCCCACGCCTACCTCGGCGTCATCGCCGTTGACATCGCTCAGGAGCGGTAGGCCGAGCTGGGTCGCGCCGGCCACCACCGCCCGGTGCCACGCTCCGCGGTCGACCTCCGGAACGCCGCGCACCCGTAGGTCGCGCATGGCCTCCACCAGGTACGGGGCAAGGGTGGCGTAGTCCCACGTGCCACCGGAATGCGAACTCCAGGCGTCGTAGTCGGGTCGTGCGCCCACCAACGTCCAGCAGCCGTTGCTCACCGACGAGCCGCCGATCACCCGGGCTCGCGAGCAGTACGGTGGCTGATCGGGGTCCCAGTCGTGGCTCCGTGCGGGAGACCGGCAGTCCAGCAGGTCGGCAGGCCACCGACCTGCCGTGTAGGGCCCGTAGTCCGGGCCGGCCTCCAGCAGGATGATCGAGCGACGCTCGTCCTTGCTGAGCCGAGCAGCCAGTACGCAACCGGCGGTTCCACCCCCGACCACGACGACGTCCGCGTGAAGCTTCTCCGGCATTGCTCCCCCGTCCAACTCGAGATCGATCCGGTCCAGGTCACCGCTGCACTGGTGACGACCGATCCGGCAGGTCTCGGCGTAGTGCCGACATGGCCAACTCCCGCTGTGCGGCAGCAGCGGCCGCAATTTCCTCTTCGGTGACGTCGTTCACGAAGATGACGTCACCGATCCCGACCGGAAGCGGCAGTCGCTGCTTGCCGTCGCGGTGCCGCACGGTGTCCTCCAGCGCCTGTACCAGCACCTCCGGTTCAAGGACGGGGTCCCAGCGAGGCAGCCCCAGCGCGGACATGACCGCCAGGACCCGATCCCTCTCCTCGTCGCTCAGCAGCCCCCGTCGGTTGGCGATGACGGTGGTCAGCGCCATGTCGAGACAGACCGCCTCCCCGTGCAGCAGCGCGGGCAGTGCACGCATCTCCAGGGTGGGGCTGAAGGTGTGCCCGTAGTCGACGCAGCGCTCCAGTTCGGTCTCCCACAGGTTCGGCTGTAGCTCCTGCAGCATGCCGTTGGTGGCGATGCGCAACACGGCGACAGCGGCCGAGTCGCCGGTGGGGGTGTGGCCCTGGAACTTCTCGTTCAGCAGCAGCGAGCCGTGCATCTCCAGCATCCTGAACAATGCGAGATCCTTGATCAACGCGATCTTGAGGATCTCGGCCAACCCGCTACTGATGTGGCGGCGGTCCACGGTGGCCAAGAATGAACGGTCCAGCAAGGTGAGCTCGGCGGGCGCGTACGTGCCCAGCCGGTTCTTGTGACCCCGGAAATTCACACCGGTCTTCGCCCCGACACCCGCGTCTATCAATCCGATGAGCGTGGTCGGTACGCGCAGGAACGGCGTACCCCGTCGGTAGAGGCTGGCAGCCAAGCCGGCGATGTCCATCAGCACGCCACCGCCGATGACGATCACCGGATCCCCACGCCGCGTAATGCTGAACTTGTTCAGCGCCTCGACGATCTGCGCCACGGTGCTGAGGTCCTTGTTGGTCTCGTCCGCCTGAACCACGAATAACTCGTACTCGACGTCGTGATGCTCGAAGTAGGAGCGGATGGTCCTGCCGTACAGCAGGTCAACGTTGCTGTCCACAACAACGAACCGGCGCGACCTCTCACGGGACCGGCTGTCCAGGCCGACTTCCAGCAGGTCGGTGCGATCGAGCCGGAACAGGTTGTCCCGGAACCGCACCTCGTAGGTGATCTCCTTTTGCGTACGGACCAGCCACGAACCGGTTGAATCGGCCAGCAGCCCGGCCCCTGCGCCTGCCTCGGTGTCATTCCTGGGCGCGTCTGACGCGACGCGCTTGGACTGGCGCCTCGACATCAGCAGCCGGCCGCCTGTGTGCTCGATTCGGACCTCACGCAAGTCGGAGATGCGGTCGAGTCCTGCGGTGACGGGTGCAGCGCAAGCTCCAACGACCACAGTGTGGGCACCACACGCCCGTGCAGCGAGCAGGCCCGCTTCGGCGTCCTCGAAGACGACGGCCTGCTCCGGCCGGATGCCGAGCCGGTGCGCGGCGGTCAGGTATCCCTCGGGGCTTGGTTTGCCTGCCGTCACATCGTCCGCGCTCACCACGACGGGCGGCATGGGTAGTCCGGCCGCGGCCATCCTGGCCTCGGCGAGCGTTCGTCCGGCGGAGGTCACCAGCGCCCAGCTGCCCGCCGGCAGCGAGGCCAGCACCTCGGCAGCGCCGGGAACTGCGACGATCCCCTCGGTGTCGGCGACCTCTTGCGCCATGAGGTGCCGGGACTCGGTGCGGACGTCGACACCCGGCGGAGCGAATTCCGCCACGGTCTCCTCGGTGCGTCGCCCGTGCGAGACCGCGAGTATCCGTGTGACATCCAGATCGTATCGGGCGGCGAACGAGCGCCAAGTGCGCTCGACGACTGCTGTCGAGTCGACGAGCGTGCCGTCCATGTCGAACAGCAGTGCTTCTGCGGCAATGGTGGTGGTGGCCCACCGGAACTCGGTCATGTCTGCGCCTCACATGAGGTGAAGGGCTGCGCACGCCGTCGTGCCCAACTGAGGTCTGTGGCCAACCGCGCAGTGTTTCCGTCGCGGTAGTCGTTCTCCAGCAGGAACGCGTGAACGGGCACCCGGTGTTCGAGCAGCGCTTCGACGGTGCTCGCGACGCGCCCGTCGCCCGCGCCGAGCAACGGAGAGGCACCGACATCGGGGGGCCCGTCCTTGAGGTGGATCTGATCGGCCAGCAGGTCGCGCAGTGCGGCGACGAGCGCGTCCGCCTGCAGTCCGGCCGCGACCGGGTTGAAGGTGTCCAACACCAGCCGGAAAGCGGGTGAGCCGACCTCATCGGCCAGCTCGCGGGCGCGTTCGGCGCTGAGCACGTTCTCGTTGGCCAACACCAGGTCGCGTTCCTGCGCTCCCGCAGCCGCGATGCGTAGCGCCGCTGCAGTGCATGAGAGGTCCGCGGGCCCATTGATCGCGCTGCGCCGGAAGCTCGGCACGAGCACCATTGGCACCTCCAACGCCACGGCTGCGTCGAGCAACCGCTTCAGCAGCGGCTGCACCGTCCAGGGGTTCGAGGTCAGGCCCACGTCGTTGACGTGGTTGGCGGCCAGGCCGAGCAACCGCACTCCGTTCGCCCGCGCCTCGGCCCGGAGTGCGTCGATCCGACCCGGAGCGTCGATCCACTCGCCCCGCCCAGGGCCACCCAAGTCGAGCTGCAAGCCGTCCGCGCCGACAGAGGCGGTCAGTCGCACAGCCTCGACACCTGCCACCGGCAGACGCCACTCGGTGAGACCGACGAGGCACCTCACCTCGGTACTCGACTCTGTGATTCGGGCAGGTCGTCATAGGCCGACCACCAATGGCCGTTGCCGTCGACCACGAGGCTGTCACCGTGGTGGCCCTCGCCCGCGGTGGCCGCCAGTTCGGTCGCCACCCTGCCGAAGCAGGACGGTGTGGCGTAGGAGCTGTAGTCGAAGTCCGCCGGCCTGCGCCTGCGGATGCCGGGGGTGTCCACCATGCCGGCAGGCAGCACCTGCACCACGCGGACGGTGTCCTCCTCCTGCGCCACCGAGTCCAGCAGCGCTTTCGCCGCCGCTTTCGAGGCTGCGTAGCCCGACCGACCCGGCCCGGCGTTGAACGCCACCTCCGAGGACACACCCACGAAGACCCCTGGTTCGGCCGCGCGCAGCGACGGGAGGACCGCCCGGAGGGTGAGCCACAGTCCAGTGGCGTTCACCTGCTGCTGTCTCAGCCATTCCGCTTCGGACACGTCACTGAAGTCAGCCCGTTTCTCCCCGTAGCAGACGGCGGAGAAACATGCCGCGTCCACCCGGTCCGCGCCCAGAACAAGCAGCCGTTCGCGGGCGTGGTCGGTGTCGGTGAGATCGATTCGCTCCCACTCCAGATGCGCGGCGTCTGCGGGCGGGTTGCGGCTGCAGACCGTCACCTCCGCTCCAGCAGCCGCCCAGGCATCGGCGATACCGCGGCCGATCCCGGTCGAACCGCCCATCACGATCATGCGCTGACCGTTGAGTGCTGCCATCAGTAGTCCTCCCCGATCCGTACTGAGAGCTTGACAAGGCGTCGACCGTCGATGACGCGGTGCGGCGAGCGGGCCAGTGCTCGCATCACACGCACCGCACCGTTGAGGTCGATCTCATGAGTGATCAGGTCGCGGTAGCGATCCGGATCGTTGGCCAGCTCGGCCGCGGCCTCCCGCAGATGCGAGTTCGCAACCCCGCGGTGTCCGAACAGGCGGATCCCGTCCGCCGTTGTCGTGATGCGGGCCGGCGTGGGTCGTCCGCCGCAGTTCGCCGCCCGTACGGCAACCAGATCAAGGCCGGGCAAGAACGGTGTCACGGCCCCAGGCGGTAGGCCGCCGACGATGTCCACGACCTCCGCCCCGGCTGCGAGTGCCGACTCCACCGCCGCGATGGTCGCGTCACGCGGCGTGACCACGAGCGCGGCGACGGGTCCGGGCAGCCTCACGTCGGACAGCCCGGTCAACAGCAGGTCGGCGGGGTACGGGCTCGCCTCGCTGAAGGCGCGCCCGGCCTCGGTGTGGTGCACCAGCGCCACGCGCACGCCCTCACCGAGCCGGCTCCGGGCAGCCCGCACGGCGAGATGACCGAGCACCCCGTCACCGATGACGAGCAGTGTCGCCAGGTGGGACGCAGCCAGCTCACCAAGGCCGTAGCAGACCGCCGCGAGCGGTTCCAGGAGCGGCGCCAGCGTGATGTCGGTGGTCGCCGGCAGCGGTAGCACCATCCCGCCGGCGACTGCGGTCGCGGGCAGCAGGGTGCGCTCCTGCAGCAGGCCGTCCAGGTTGTGTCCCAGCAAGAAGCTGGGATCGGTGGGGTGTGTCGGGTTGACCATGACGATCGTGCCCGGTGCGTACTTCGCCGGCACGCCGGCACCGGCGGCCACCACTCTCGCAACGCCCTCGTGCCCGATCACCGGGGCCGGGTCGTCGCGCAGGCCGCGCAGCATCTGGATATCCGTGCCGCACAGTCCCGCGTACAGGGTCGCGATACTCAGTTCACCGCGTGCCGGAGCGATGGTCGGGCGGGGAGCGACGACCAGCGCTGAGCCCGCACGCACGATCGCGCGGTGCGTGTCGTTCACTGGTGCACCGCCCTGGTGAGCGACCGGCAGCCGCGCCCCGGGATCACGGGGTGCCTTCCCGCTGCTACAACAGCGAGGAGATAACGATGAGCGTCACCGATGCGACCGACGTAGCGCGACGCACCGCGGGAGTGGACTGGGCCAGCACCGATCAGGCCGCGGCGATCGTTCCCCCCGACGGCGAGCAGACCGACCGGTTCTTCGTCACCCACGACAAAGCCGGCCAGCGCAACATGGTCAAGCGGCTGGTGCACCCGGGGGTGGCGGTTGA
>JASLAV010000299.1 GCA_030146905.1 Lentzea sp.
CCGGTATGCAGGGAATCAGCGACTCGGCGGCCAGCTTCTCGGCCTCGGTCTCTGCGGGTGTCGGGGTCAATGAGTCTGGTGGCCAAGCCCTGATCAAGGCGATCGACAAAATGCACAACGGGATAGTCAAGGCTCTCTCACGGTCGGACTATCTCAGCCAGGAACCGCCACTAGGAACGACTCCTGCCGCACAGGTGTACAAACCGTTCCTGGCCAGCGTCGCCACTGACCCCGCACAGGGCTTCATCGCCGCCGCAAAGAAGTTCCAGAAAGACCTGGAACAGATGCGTCTCGACGTGGAGAAGGCGATGGCCACCTACCAGACCGCTGATCAGGATGCCGCGCACGGCATCAAAAAAGCCGGTGGCCCGATTCTCTCCGCCTGACCGAACCAGGAAAGCAACCCGTGAACTCTCGATTCGCCCTGACCAGCCTGGCCGCCGCTGCGCTGCTTGCCGTCGCTGCCTGCACCGGATCAACTCCTGGTGACCCAAAGCCGACTCCGGACACGAACAGCTCAGTCTCCAGCACGAACACTCAGTAATCGACGAGCTCGACCAAGCCAAACGACTCACTCGCGGACACCGATCCGTGCACCCTGCTCACCAAGAGCGAGGCAGAACAGGTGATCGGTTCTCTACAGGGAGAACCCACCCCGACGAAGCTCGGCAGCTCCAAGTCGTGCGAGTTCTCACCGAATGGCAAGAACCTGATCGTGGGCACGCGGACAAATGCAGGGCTAGCGGGTGTGCAGCCAGGCGGAGGCGAGATCAAGGACATCACGATCGGTAGCCATCAGGCCAAACAGCTGCTGCTTGCCGGGGGAAGCTGTGGCGTCTATCTCGGGGTCACCTCATCCTCACGAGTCGACGTCGTGCTGAACGCGGGCGCGTCGACCGATCCGTGCCCGTTGGCGTTGAAGATCGCTGAGCTGATCGAGCCGAAGTTGCCGTAGCGGCTGTTGCTGAGAGAGGGGTGCGGGGGATGAACGAGGGAGCGCCAGGAAGACCGTCCGATGTGCACTCGCGCTACGGCGTGCAGCGGCACTCGGAGGTGCAGACCGGCCAGCAGGTGCAGGAGCAGGTCAACGCCGAGATGCAGGTGCGCTACGGCCCGTTGATCGGTGTGGTCGTTGGTCTGGTGCAGGCGCCGGGCCGGGTGGACGACATGCTGGACGCGCAGGCAGCGCAGCTCAAGGGCCAGGTACTGACTCGCTCCGCTCCCTCGCAGCCGGACGCGCACTACATCGGCATCCCGCACCAGCAGTTGCACGACTCGGTCAACAACGGGGTCGATCCCGGTGCGATCGGCGAGATCGGCGACATCTGGACCCAGATCGGCAACGAGCTGGCGACGTTCAACGACGATGTCGCCGCCGCGATCGGGGACAGCGAGACGAACTGGACTGGCAAGGCCGGTGACGGTGCGCGGCAGGCCCTGGCGAACATGGGCAACCGCGCTGGTGAGACCGGTACCGCCGCGCAGTTGGCGGGGACGCTGTTCACGCAGCAGTCGCGGGCGCTGGGCGATGCAAAGAACAACGTGCCGCCACCACCCGCACAGCCGTACAACGCGGCGGCGTCGCGGGAGCGGTTGATGTCGATCACCGATCCGATTCAATTCGTCCAGCAGGCGGCGGCGGACAACGCCGCGTTCCAGCAACAGCAGAAGGATCACGAACAGGCCGCGAGGGCGGTGGAGACCTACGACCGCACGGTCGCGCAGACCGCCGCGGCTCAGCCGGCTTTCGCGCCCGCGCCGCCCACTCCGCCGAAGGATCCGGGTGACCCTGGCAGGCCACCGATCGCGCCGAACCCAGGCTTCACCGGTCAGGGCAACACGCCACCCCCACAGCTCAGCAACGACACCACCAACACGTCCTGGACGGCGCCGCCGACGCAGAACCCTGGCACCACGAACGCCAGCGGTCTCAACAACAATCTCGGGGGCAACGGCCCGAACCTGGGTAACCAGGGCGGCAACAACCAGCTTGGCGGCAACAACGTCAATCTCGGCGGCGGCCCCTTGCTTGGTAACAAGAGCCTCCAGCGTGGCCCTAACGCCCGAACTGGTGGCGGGCCAGGTGGCGGGCCTGGTGGTCGCAGCGGTGGCGGAGGCGTGGGCAGCGGCCGACTGCCGGGAGGCGGTGCCGCCCTCGGCAATCCCAACGCTGTCAAGGGGTTCGGGCCCGGAGGTTCGGCCTGTGTGATGCCGGGGAACGAAAGCGCCACTGGGCGCGGCGGCGGTACCTCAGCTGGAGCGGCCAGCCGCGCCGGTGCCGCTGGCGGCGCGATGGGCGGTATGGGAGCCGGCGGCGCCAAAGGCAAGGGTGACGAGGATATCGAGCGGACGACCCCGTCCTACTTGCTGGAACCTGATCCGGACGAGATCTTCGGCAACGACACGCTCGTCGCCCCTCCGGTACTCGGAGAATGACATCGTTGCAGGCGCTGCGACCTACCTCCGATTACTGTCCAAAGTAGAGCGTTCAGGCGCCTTTGGATGAGAAGAACAACGAGAAGGACCAAGTGGGCCGATGACTGACCCGGATCAGATCCTCAATCAGTACGAGGGCAAGCTGGCTGAAGCCCAGCGCAAGAGCGATGCGATACGCGAAACCTTGGCCAACCTGCGTGTCATGGAACGCAGCGCTGACGGTCAGATCGTCGTCACGGTCAACGATGCCGGCAACCTCGTGGATCTGAAGCTGGGTAACTCGTTGCAGCGCAGGGAAGGCGATATCGTCGCTCAGGAGGTGCTGCGTGTGGTGCAGGCCGCGCAGAGCCGGGTGGCCTCGACGGTGCAGGAGGCGATGTCGCCGATGCTCGGCGCCGACTCCGAGGCGATGCACTTCATGATGGACAAACTGCGCAGTGCCCAGCCGCCACCTCCGCCGCAGTACATGCCGGGAGGTGGCGGGTACGGCGAGGGCCCACCGCGGCTCGGTGCGATCGAGGACGACGCGCCACCACCCCCACCACCAGCGCCACCTCGCCCGCAGCGGTCCCGTCCGCCGCAGGATGACGACGACGACTTCAGCAACAAGGGGTTCCTGCGATGACCTACCGAATCGACCTGGTGGAGATGCAGGCCCACGCGACGAAGCTCAACAACGTCGGCCAGCAGGTGAACTACGCGTTGAGCGCAGCGCAGGTCGTGTCGAACATGGAGGCCTTCGGCAAGCTCGGCTTCCCACTCGCGGCTCTCTGCACCGGCGCGCAGAACGCTGCGATGGACACCATGTGCCAGGCAGTGGACGCCTCGGCCGACCACGTCAAGCGGTTCGACGGGTGGCGCAAGCACATCGAGGAACACGAGCAGGCGCAGTCCGACATCTTCGACGGGATGCACGACCGATGACCACGATGGGACCGGCGCCCACGCCAGGCCAGAACTACCTCGTGAACACCGGCGAGAAGACGCCGTTCACCGAAGGCATGGGGATTTTTCACGACGCCACCGAGACGGTGAAGGGCTTCTCCAGCGGCAACTGGGCCGAAGGCCTGATCAATGCGGGCGCGACGGCCGCCGGAGTGGCGGGTGTTCTCGTCGATCCGTTGGCGGCGCTGTTCAGCGCGGGCTTCGGGTGGCTGGTCGAGCACGTCTGGTTTCTGAAGGAGCCACTGGACTGGCTCATCGGTGACCAGGAAGCCCTGGACGGCATGGCGAAGACCTGGGAGTCCGTGTCCGACCACCTGAAGGACACCTCGGACGACCTCAGGACCTGGGTCAACAACGACACCACCGGGTGGAGCGGCAAGGACAGCGAGCAGTACCGGGGTTTCGGTGTCGATCGCGCCGACACCTACGCCGGAGTCGCAACCGCCGCCGGAGGGATTGCCAGCCTCGTCCGGACGTGCAAGATCGTACTCAAGGTCGTCCGTGACATCGTGCGCGACATCATCTCCGACGCCATCGGCAAGCTGATCTCGATCTGCCTCCGATGGGCACCCGCCGTCGCAGCGGCCGGCGCGGGCCTTGCGGGAGCGATCGCCGAGTGCGTCCCCGTC
>JASLAV010000372.1 GCA_030146905.1 Lentzea sp.
ATGACCGTCATGCGCCAGCGGATGACGAACCCGCCGCCGGACAACCCCGCGTCCCTGCGGGCGCACTCGGGACGGGAGTGGCTCGTCGTCCTCTCCGGCACGGCGGTGCTGCTGCTGGGCAACCGGCGGTTCCGCGTGGAGGCCAACCAGGCCGCCGAGTTCCCGACGATGCTGCCGCACGCGATCGGCACGGCCGGCGGTCCGTGCGAGATCCTCGGCATCTTCGACCGCGAGGCCCGGCGCGGGCACAACGCCGACAAGAAGGGCTGATCTTGCGCGGGCGGCAGCGCCGGAGCCGACCGTCTTGCTGAACACGCAAGTGATCGTGCACCTGGCGCACGGCCGACCTACGTTGGCCGCATGAACGATCACGGACATGGCCACGGCCACGGTCATGGGCACGGGCACGGGCACGGCCACGACATTGACCAGGCGGAGATCCTCGACCTGGACGCGCAGCTCCTGGCCGAGCACACGGCGTCCATCATCGACTGGCTGCCCGTCGGCGACCCCCGCCACATCGTCGACCTGGGCGCCGGCACCGGTGCGGGCACGTTCGCCCTGCTGACCGCGTTCCCCGAAGCGCGGGTGACCGCCGTCGACGCCTCGGTCGACCACCTCCAACGCCTCCACGACAGGGCCTGCGAGCTGGGCTTGGACGGCCGCGTCCACCCGGTTCAGGCCGACCTCGACGCCGGCTGGCCTGACCTCGGCGCCCCCGACCTCGTGTGGGCGTCGGGCTCCCTGCACCACCTGGCCGACCCGGACCGGACCCTGCGCCAGGTCCACGACGCGCTCGGACCCGATGGCGTGCTCGCCGTCGTGGAGATGGCCG
Source organism: Lentzea sp. (assembly GCA_030146905.1). Next base: position 836 of record JASLAV010000372.1, read on the forward strand.
GCATGCCGAACTTCTTCCCGGAGAGCCAGGTCGAACACGACGAGCGCCTGCCCCATCGCGGCGCGGACTGGGGCCCGATGCTCACCAGGGCCGGGTTCACCGTCGAGGCGGACCGGACCGTGACCGTCCACATCGAACGGTCCGCGGCGGTCGAACGGTACGCACGGGTGGTTCTGCAACGCCTTCTCGACCCCGGGGCGGTCGAACAGGCCCTGCGCCGCGACGACCTGGCGCTGCGCACCGAGCGGAACGTCTGGGCGGCGAGGAAATGAGCCACGACGAGTTCCACGAGGCCAGGTGGGACGAGATCGCGGGCGCCAACGGCAAGGCCAAGGTGGTCGCCAAGGGCACGGTCTCCGGCCCTCGACCCCAGGTCCTGCCGGGCATTCCCGGACAGTGGCACGTCGACGAGGCGGGTGCCCTGGTCCACAGGGCGAACGGCGCGCCCACCGAGGTGCGGGGCATGCTCGAACTCCCGGACGGACGCGTGGCCCTCGCGGGCGGCGCCGACGGCTACTACGGCGTGGTCGTCATGGACCACAAGGCCTTGGAGCGGTCGGGTCTGCTCGGCATCCACACTTACCCCCACGACCCCGGCTGGGTCTTCGAGGGCGAGATCCGCGCCGCGCCGGAGGACCGCCGCGTCGACGTCGAACACCTGACCACACCACGCCACACCGAACCGGTCAGGGCGCCGGTCGACCTCGTCGTCACGATCGACGGCACCGAGCACGTGCTGACCGTCATCGAGACCATGCCGGGCCAACGGCTCGTGGTCTTCACCGACGAGACGAGCGGTACCGAGACGCCGGGCATCGGCCGCTGGCTGAACCTGCCGCTGCTGGAACCCGGCAGCGGGGTGACCGTCGACTTCAACCAGGCCACCCTCTCGCACCACCACCTGGCGCCCGCGGTGTTCACCTGCCCGCTGTCACCGCCAGGCAACCACCTCCCCGTCCGAGTCGAAGCAGGAGAACGCGCTCTCATGTACGACCTCAAGGCCAAGGCCGCCACCTACCTCCGCCACCTCGAGAACAGGGAGTGGGCGGACGCGCGGACGATGTGCTCGGACGACGCCACGGTCTGGCACAACGACGGCAAGGGCGACGCGCCGATCCAGGACAACATCGACGGCATGGCCGCGCAGATCGAGCCCATCGAGTCGATGCGCTACGACATCACCCGGCAGTTCCACCAGCAGGACGAGGTCCTGCAACAGCACGTCGTGAACGTGGCGATGAAGGACGGCGGGCAGTTCAGGCTCGACGCCGCCGTGTACTTCCGCTTCGAGGACGGGCTGATAACCCGCATCGAGGAGTACGCCTGCATGCCGCAGGGGTAGAACGGGCGGGTGGAGGTTCGAGGTGTGGCGCGAGCCGATCCGTTTTCACCCGGATGTGCACCTTTTTGCTCTTCGAGCAAGCCCTAGCGTCGAGGAATGGCCACGACCACTCCCTCCACCGCCTACAGCCGGGACCTGGGCGATGAACTGCGCCGGTTGCGCGAGACCTGCACCGGGCTGACCGGCGCCGCGCTGTCGGTCCGCCTCGGCTGGGACCCGAGCAAGCTCTCGACGATCGAGACCGGCAAGTACCGCGCCAGCGAGATCGACCTCGTGCAGTACCTGTCCATGTGCGGCAAGGACATCGACTTCTTCGAGGACTTCAAGCGGCGCTACCGGTACGCGTTCGAGGAGTACATCGTGCAGGTGTCGGACAACCTGCGCACGCTCGCGATGGCCGAGGCCACGGCGACGACGATCACCAGCTACGACGCGCAGGCGATGCCAGGTCTCGTGCAGACGCCCGAGTACGCCGACGGCCTGTACCGGATGGGCGGGTACGTCGCCGAGGAGCGGATCTCGACCGTGGTGCAGTTCCGCATGGACCGCCAGGCGATCCTGCGGCGGCATGACCGGCCGGACTGCCTGTTCTACATCCATGAGCACGCATTGCGGACGCGGGTCGGCGATGACCGGGTCATGGAGGCCCAGTACGCCAGGTTGCTGTTCAGGCAGCACAGGATCCGGATCGTGCCGGTGGACGCGGCGCTGGTAGCTACCAGCTGTGTCCTGTGGGAGTACGAGAAGGCGTTGCCGGTGGCGTTCACCTCGACCGACCTGGCGAAGGTGTTCGTGCAGGATCCTGGCGCCATCGCACGGACTCGGCTGCTGTTCGACCGTTTGGCCGAGGTCGCCTTGGATGAGGAACAATCGCGGAGCAAGCTGGCGGAGTACGTCGGCCGACCGCGAGAGGACTTCGATGCCCCAGGAACGCGCATGGCGTAAGAGCAGCTACAGCGGCGCGACCGAGGACGACAACTGCGTCGAAGTCTCCCTGTCCGGTGACGCCCTCGTCCGCGACTCGAAGAACCCCTCCGGAGGCGTTCTGACCTTCAGTTCGACCGCCTGGGAAAATTTTCTCGCGAACCGTTGAACCGCCGCCCGTCCCACCACGTGTACCCGCCGAACGAACGGGAACGAGGGGGATGGTCATGGCAGACGAGAAGACGGTGCTGATCGGCCGCTGTGGCCCGACGGTGATGCTGCCCAAGCAGGGCAGCAAGATCGTTCCGCTCCGCCGGTCCACCCCGCTGCGGGTGGACGTGGCGGGCGGCGGCCCCGTCGGACTCGCCTACGCCTGCACGCTGAAGTCGCTGCTGGGGGACCAGGTCTCGATCCGCGTCCACGACCGCCGCTGGACGCGCCGCGGCGACCGCGTCGTGTGGCGGGGTGCTGCCGAGGGCAACAACCGCCGCGAGCAGGTCGTGACACTGCAGTCCAACGTGTGGGCCGCTCTGCCGGAGGCCGTGCAGCAGCGCCTGTTCGTGCCGGGCAAGTTCTCCGAGATGTGGCCGCTGGGCCCGGACTCGCCCGCGTCCAAGGGGCGTCCGCGCAACATCAAGATCCGCTGGATCGAGGACTGCCTGCTCGACATGGCCCAGGACGTCTACGGCATCGAGGTCGTCCCCGCCGCCTACGAGAAGCCGGCGAGGTGGGACGGCGTGCACGTCCTCGCCATCGCCGACGGCGCCCGTTCCGCGACGCGCGACTCGCTGAAGGAGCACTTCGGCACGCCGAGCCGTGAGCTGTTCTCGGTGGACGGTTCGCCGCTGGACGAGCGGGTGCTCGGCATCCGCGTCACGGCCAAGGTGCCCGACGAGCACACCGTGCCGCTGACCGTGGCGCAGAACAGGTTCCTCTTCAACTCGCTCGGTGGCGGCTTCATCAACATGCGCCTGACCGCGGAGGAGGCCTCCGAGATCGTGGCGCTCGGCGAGAGCGGGCCGGTGGCGTGCATCGGCAAGTTCGGCTGCTCGATGCGCCCCGACAACGGCCGCTTCGTCTGCGACCGCCACCGCGCCGTGTTCAAGCCGTCCGTGGACCGCCTGTCGTTCCTGTGGCCGCGGATCCTCGACGGCCTGCGCTTCTTCGGCGTGGGCGTGGCCGACGTCGTGGGCATCAACTCGTTCACCCTCGGCATGCAGCAGATGTCGAAGTTCACCGCGCAGATCGCCCCGTCGACGTTCGGCTTCCTGCTCGGCGACGCCGCCAACTCGCTGCACTTCTGGCCCGGCCGCGGCCTGAACACGGGCCTGAAGAGCGCGCTGTCGCTGGCCGTGAACCTGCAGAAGCGCTGGCGCGGCAAGCCTTTCCGCGCCGCCGACTTCGCCGCGCACGAGGGCGTCATGCAGCAGCTGCAGTACCGCGAGAAGTCCCGCGCCTGGACCACCATGCTCATGCCCGACTCCGAGGGCACGCCGCGCGGCATCGAGGACCGCATCCGCGAGGGCCTGCAGGGCCCGTACGACCGCAACGCGCTCGTGAAGGCGCTGTTCGAGCGCGTCCTGGAGATCAAGAAGCGGCTCGGCGACCGGATGGGCTCACTTGCCACCGACGAGTGGTACTACGGCCGGATCAACGCCATGGACGCCCGCACGTTGAAGGTCATGGTCGAGTCGGGGGCGTGGATCACGCGCGAGATCGGCGGCGAGGAGGTCGAGATCCCGTCGGCCGAGGTCAAGGCCGTCGAGCCGGTCCGCCGCGGGTTGTCGCTGGTCAGCTGAGCCGGTGCCGGTGCTCGCGCACCCAGTCGTGTGCGGCACCGACGGCGCGGGGCACGCCGTGGTCGCGCAGCCCGGTCATCGCCGGGTCGCCCGCCGCGGCACCGGCCTCGATGCCGCGGCGGCAGCGGTCCTGCCACCAGAGGACCGTGTCGACGACCTCGCGGCGGTCGTCGAACCCGTAGCCGTCGCAGATCACCCGGATCAACCGGGCCGCCTCGGCCACGTCGGTGGTCGTGCGCCCGAGGTCCGGGTACTGCCAGCAGATGTGCGCGATGTCGTGCACGCGTTCACCGGGGCCGGCGAGTCCCAGTCGACGAACGCGACAGGGTCCGCCCCGCGGTAGACGGTGTTCTTGGGCGAGAGGTCGTTGTGGCACACCACCGAGGCGCCCGCGGCGAGCTCCGTGCCCTCGGTCAGGTCGTGGAGCTGACGTGCGAGTGCGGCGACCTTCGCCAGACCGGCCTCGGCGTGGACGAGTGCCTGGTCGTCCTCGCTCCAGGCAGCCCGCCCGTCCACGAAGCCCAGCACCTCGCGACCCTCCTCGTCCACGCCGAGGAAGCGGGGCGCGCCCGGCCAGTCCCCGGTCCCGAGGTGGTCGAGCAACCGGTGCACGTAGGGCGATCGCGGATGCTGTGACCTGCGGACGGTCTCACCGACCCGCACCACGGTGCTGATCCGGCCACCCCGCAAAACGTCCGACACCGGTCCATCATCCCCCGCCGCGCGAGGACCACGCCCGTGTCA
>JASLAV010000396.1 GCA_030146905.1 Lentzea sp.
GAACGACCGCTGGCCGACTCCCGCCTCCTGGTAACTCGTGATGTGCGGCCGCAGCTGCGCCTCCCAGGCCCGCAACGCCGTGCGGACGTCACCGGGGTGCCGCTGCAGCATGGAGCCGAGCAGGTCTCCGCCGGCCTCGCGGGCGCCGACCTGCTCGGCTCCATGCTGCAGCGGCACCCCGGTGACGTCCGCACGGCGTTGCGGGCCTGGGAGGCGCAGCTGCGGCCGCACATCACGAGTTACCAGGAGGCGGGAGTCGACCAGCGGTCGTTCTTCACCCCCGGCAGCGAACGGCAGATCGCGCTGCGGCCCCTCGTCGCCCGCGGGATCCAGCTGCCGGTGATCGGCGACGCCGTCGGCTTCCTCAGGCGCAACGGCAAGGCGACGAAGCAACGGGAGATCGACATCGCGCACGTCGCCTGATACCGGTCAGCACCCCTTGAAGTGACCGTCCGCCGACCAACCGGTGCCGGCCCAGTCCCTCGGTTCCGCCGGCGTGAACCCGGAGTGCCGTCCCGCCAGTTCGGTGAGCAGCCACCGGGTGAAGCGGGCGGCACCCTGCGGGCAGGTGTGGACGCCGTCGGCGCTGCGGTCGGCCTTGCCGTCCCTGGACTGCTGGAAGGTGGTGCCCCACACGGCGGTGGCGTCGAGCACGCCGGCCCGGCCGGAGGACGTCTCGGCGACTGCTCGCGCGGCGTCGGGAGCGGTGGCGAGCTCGGCCATGTGCGGCCGGTAGAAGTCGTCGGGCCTGATCGGGGGCGCGGTGACGAACACCAGCTCCGCGCCGGTCCCGGTCACGGTCTTCAGCAGCTTCTCGTAGGCCGCCCGCTGTTCCTGCGCGCTGCCCCAGTCGTAGGTGGTGAGCTGGTAGATCACGAGTGCGGCGCGGGCGGCGGTGATCTGCTCCGGCAGCTTCGCCCAGTTCTTGTCGGAGAACGGGCCGACGACGTTGCCGCCGCCCTCCGCCGCGATCGACTGGAACTCGACGCCGCTCGCCTTGAACGCGGCGGCCATCGGCAGCGCCTCGCCCACGGCGACGGAGTCGCCGATGAACAGCACCTTGGCCAGACCCGGTGCGCCTGCCGCACCGTTCGCGGTGGTGGTCGTCGCCTGGCCGGAGCACGCCGTGGAGAGGAGGAGCAGCGCGGCCAGCCCGAGTGCGAAACGTGGTGTTGTGGTCATGGGTCCGACAGTGGTGGCGGTGTGTCCCGGTCACTGCGCCGCTTTGTCGCGGTTGTGTCGCAGGGAACCGCCGCCACCGGCGAACCGGGGGAGGGTTGTCCATACTCGACTCGTGGCCGCGATTCTGCTCATCGAGGACGACCCACTGGTCCGGCGCGGCTTGGAGCTGGCGTTGAGCAGGCACGGCCACGACGTGCGCACGGCCGACACCGGTGAGGACGGGCTGGTGGAGTTCCGGGCGTCCACTCCGGACCTGGTGGTGCTCGACCTGATGCTGCCGGGGGTGGACGGGTTCGAGGTGTGCCGCCGGATCCGCGCCGGCAGCGGGGTTCCTGTCATCATGCTGACCGCGCGCGCCGACGACTTCGACGTCGTGGGCGGTCTGGCCGCGGGTGCGGACGACTACGTGATCAAGCCCGCGCAGCCCACCGTGCTCGACGCGCGGATCCGCGCCGTGCTGCGCCGGGCCGCCGGTGTTCCCGACGGTCTGCGCGTCCACGGCCACCTCCAGGTGGACACCACGGCGTTGACGGTGGCCCTGCACGGCGAACCGGTGGCGCTGACACCGACCGAGCTGCGGTTGCTGCTGACGTTGTCGCGGGCTCCCGGTCGTGTGTTCACCAGGCAGCAGTTGCTGCGGGAGGTGTGGGAGCACGACTACCTCGGTGACTCCCGGCTCGTCGACAACTGCGTGCAGCGGCTGCGCGCGAAGATCGAGACCGATCCGGCAGCCCCGGAGTTCGTGCAGACGGTGCGCGGGTTCGGTTACCGGTTCGGGCCGGTGTGAGCGGGCTGCTGTGGCCGCGCGGGCTGCGGTCGCGGTTGCTCGTCGCGTTCGTGCTGGTGACGGTGCTCGGTGCGGCGGTGGCCGCGTGGTCGAGCGCGGGATCCGCCAGCGCCGCGCTGGTCACGTCCGCCGAGCACCGGCTCACCGAGGCCGTCACGGGCCAGGTCGCAGCGGTCGCCCCCGGCCTGACCCACCCGCCGGACCAGGACGCGCTCGAGCAGCTGAGGGCGGCGGTCGGGCCGAACACGCTGGTGACGTACGAGGACCTGCGATCCGCCGACGGCGTGGTGCCGGGCCTGATCACCGACTCCCTGCGCGCCGCGGTCCGCACCGGGAACCGCATGGTGACGCAGCGGATCATCGCCGACGGCGAACCCTGGCTGGTCATGGGCACACCACTCGTGATCACCGCACCGGACGGCGCGCGGACGCCGTCCGGCATCGAGGTGTACGCCGCGCGGGACCTCAGCGGCGTCGAGCGGGAGATCGACGGCATGGTCAGGTCCGCAGTCGTCACGGCCGCGCTGGCGCTGCCGCTGGCCGTGCTGCTGGCGTTGCTCGCCGCGGGAAGCGTGCTGCGGCCCGTGCGCGACCTGCGCGACACCGCCCGCCGGCTGGCCACCGGTGACCTCGGCGCGCGGTCGAACCCGCGTGGCGCGGACGAGATGGCCGACCTGACCGCCACCGTCAACGAGATGGCCGAGTCGCTGCAGGCGTCGATGGCGGCTCTGCGGCGGATGCAGGCGGACGCCCGGAGGTTCGCCGCCGACGTCTCCCACGAGCTGCGGACGCCGTTGAGCACGCTGACGGCGGTGGTCGAGGTGCTGGCGATGTCGGCGGACGGGATGGAGCCGGAGGCGAGGGAGTCCGCGCGGCTGGCCATCATCGAGACCAGGCGGCTGGTCACCCTCGTCGAGGACCTGATGGAGGTGTCGCGGTTCGACGCGGGTACCGCCCGGCTGCGCGTCGAGGACGTCGACGTGACCGGTGCCGTGCGGGACTGCCTGCGCGCGAGGAGCTGGTCGGACCTCGTGGAGGTGACGGCCCCCGGTGAGCTCCTGGCGCGGCTGGACCGGCGCAGGGTGGACGTCATCGTGGCCAACCTGGTCGGCAACGCGCTGCGGCACGGCGAACGGCCGGTCCGCGTCGTCGTCTCGGCGTCCGGCGGCCAGGTGCTGATCGAGGTCACCGACAGCGGGCCGGGTGTGCCGGACCACGTGCTGCCGCACGTCTTCGACCGCTTCTACAAGGCCGATGCCGCCCGCACCCGCACCCCGGGCAGCGGACTCGGGCTCGCGATCGCCGTGGAGAACGCCCGCCTGCACGGTGGCGACGTCGAGGCGGGCAACCGCGTCGACGCCCGTGGCGCGCGGTTCGTCGTACGACTGCCACAGGAGGCTGAGGACAGGTGAGGTGGATCTGGACGGTGGTGCTCCTGCTGCTCGGGGGCTGCGGAGTCCAGCCGTCCGCGGTGACGGACAGGAGCGAGGCACCGACCGGCGTGGCACCGGGGGCGACGCTGTACTTCGTGGACGAGCGCGGCGCCCTGCGGCCCCAGCTGCGCAGGACCGGCCGGCTCGGCACGATCTCCGAGGCGCTGGGCCTGCTGCTCACCGGGGTGGGGCACTCGCCGCTGCGCACGGAGATCGCGCCCAGCCCGGTGACACGGGTCGTGGTGACGACCACCCCGGACGTCATCCAGCTCGCGGTCCCGCTCACGGCAGGGGACGTCACGCCGCTGGGCATCGACCAGATCGTGTGCACCGCGCTGGGCGTCCACGTGCAGAGCGGCGGCGCCAGGACGATGAAGGCGCAGGTCCGCTTCGTCCAGCCGTCGCCGGAGTCCGACGTGGTGAGGACCTGCCCGCTGATCAACCCAGGTTCGTGAGGTCGATCGCGGGAGGCGCGGGTGCGGGCAGCAGCAACCACAGCAGCGCGAGAACGAGCATGGTCGCGCCGAGGACGAGAACGCCACCGCGACCCCTGGCCCACGTCGCGCGGAACCTGACGGGGTCTTCCACGAGGTACTTCGACAGCGCGGCCACACCGATCGACACCGCACACGCGATCGCGGTGCGGCCCCAGCCCGCGGCCGGCGAGAACAGGACGAAAACGGGCCAGTGCCACAGGTACAGGCTGTAGGAGATCCGCCCGAGCCACTGCAACGGTTGCCACGAAAGGGCTTTGGCCACGCCGGCGTGCGGAGCCTGCACGCACAGCCCGATCAGCAACGCTGAGCACAGCGAGTGCGCGAAGAGGCCGCCGGTGAACAGCCACCCGGTGTCCACGCCGTCCGCGAGCAACCACGTCGTGCCGATTCCGGCTGCCAGCAACGACGTCAGGACCCCTGCCCAGCGGTCCACCGCGCGTGCCAGTGCGTCCCGCACCGGCTGAGTGGCGACCGCGGCGCCCGCCAGCAGTGAGAACGCCCTGGTGTCGGTGCCGGTGTACACCCTGGTGGGATCCGCCGGGTCGAGCAGCACGACCATCAGCGCGAACGAAACGGCGCAGACCAGCGCCGCCGTCATCGCGACCCGCCGGTGCACCCGGCGGCCCCGCCTCGCGACCAGCAGCACGAGCACCGGCCACACCAGGTAGAACTGCTCCTCGACCGCGATGCTCCACAGGTGCTCGAACACCCGGCCGGAGGCGAACCGGTCCCAGTAGCTCGCCGACTCCGCGAGCAGGTGCCAGTTGACCAGGTTCAGCTGGACCCACGGACCGTCCGCGAGCGTCGTCCGCACCACGTCGTCCGGCGCCACCGCCCGCACGACGAGCGTGACGACCACCAGCATCGTCGCCAGAGCGGGCAGCAGCCTGCGGATCCGCCTGCCCCAGAACGCCGTCAGCGCCACGGTGCCGGTCCTGCCGGCCTCCCGCAGCAGCAGATCGGTGATCAGGTACCCGGACAGGGCGAAGAACAGGTCCACCCCGAGGAACCCGCCCGGCAGCAGCCGGCCCGTGTGGAACAGCAGCACCCCGAGGATCGCGACACCCCGCAGGCCGTCCAGCGCGGCCAGGTGCACCCTCGGTTCGTGAGCGGTGCCGATCGGACGAACTTCAACCATGGCAACGACTCTGGCGAGCTCATGTGTGTGGTTCGTCCACGTGGCGTCGCATTCTCGTCGCAGCCCTGCCAGGCCCGTGCCAGTGTGGTGTGCGCGCCGTGCCAGCGACCCGCTCCAGTCTTCGCCCGGATTGTTCGAACCACGGGGAGAAGACCATGATCGGCATCAAGCCCGACACCGTCGCATCACGACTGTCCTCGATCTCGCGGCACCGCGGAGCGGGCACGGCGCTGATGGCCGGCGGAGCCGTCTACTTCACGGCCGAGTTCGTCGCCGCGGCGGCGTGGACCGACCCGCCCTACAGCTACACGTTCCACTTCATCAGCAACCTCGGCGTGCGCGGACCCGCGACGGCGTTCGGCCAGTTCATGCAGTCACCGCTGTGGTGGGTGATGAACACCGGCTTCTTCCTGTTCGGCCTCGCCGCGCTGGCCGGTGTGGTCCTGCTGCGGGGACTGCCCGCCGGGCGCCGAGGGGTGGTGATCGCGACGGCGGCGCTGCTGGCGGTGGGCAGCGTTTTGGTGGCGTTGTTCCCGGGGTCCGGCGACAACGACGCGTCCGACTACCACGGGCTGGGCGCCCTGCTGGCGTTCGTCTCCGGCAACGTGCTCGTGATCCTGCTCGGCAGGGCCCACCCGCTGCTCGGCGTCTCGCGACGGCTGGGCAGGACCCTCGTGGTCCTCGGTGTGCTCGGCTTCGCCTCGATCGCGGCCTTCGCGGCCGTCCTCGCGTCGGACGCCGGTGTCCTCATCGGCCTCTTCGAACGCGGGATCATCTACCCGTTCCTGATCGGGTTCGTCCTCGTGGGGGCGGCACTGCGCAGGAACCCGGTTCCGTGCTGCCCCTGACCGGCACCGCCGCGAGGATCAGACGTGCGCCGCGGCCGGCGGGTCGGCGATGGCGGTGAGCCGGAGCTTGGTCTCGTCCTCGCTGCCGGGCACCGCCGTCATGATGACGATCTTGAGGTCGGTGTCGCCGTCGCTCAGGACGTCGCAGTCCACCGCGACCGGGCCGACGGACGGGTGGTGGATCGTCTTGTGGTCCTCGCGGTGCGCCGCCACCCGCCCGGTCGCCCAGAGCGCGGCGAACCTGCTGTTGCCGGTGGTCAGGTCGTGGACGAGCGCGGCGAGACGGCGGTCCTGCGGGTAGCGGCCGGTGGCGCGGCGCAGGTCGGAGACGACCGCGGCGTCGGTGGCGTCGTGGTCGGTCTCGCTCACCGGCCACCGGGCGAGGTGTGCGGGGCCGCCGTCCACCGGGAACCTGTCGCGGGCGAAGTTGCGCAGCCGGGGCGGTGAGCCGGCGGGGTCACCGAGCAGGGCCGCCCACCCGCCGTTCCACCAGACCAGCTGCCAGTCCGCGGCGAACACGGCGACCGCCACGTCCCCGAGGCGGGCCACCACCCGCTGCACGCCGGGGGGAACGTGGTCGGAGATCACGCCCGCCGACGGCGGCACGAGGTGGGCGAGCCGGTACAGGTGGTCCCGCTCGGCGGTGGACAGCTGCAGGGCACGCGCCAGCGACGCCACCACCGAGGCCGAGGGTGTCGTCGCCCGCCCCTGCTCCAGGCGCACGACGTAGTCGACCGACACCCCGGCGAGGTCGGCCAGTTCCTCACGCCGCAGTCCCGCCGCCCGCCGCCCGCGCGCCGTGCGCAGGCCTGCGGCCGACGGGGGCAGGCGGTCCCGCCACACGCGGATCATCGCCCCGAGCCCGGTTCCGGATGTCGTCACGACGTCCATCTTCCCCCCGGCGGGCCCGGACGGCCCGGCGTGAAGGTGGTACTGCTCTTCCTACCGTCGAAGCGTTCCTGGTTCACGGTCTAGCGCGGGACCAGCATTGACCGCATGACGATCACCTTCATCACCGGAGCCAACAAGGGTCTCGGCAGGGAGACCGCTCGCCGCCTGGTCGAACTCGGCCACACCGTGCTGGTCGGAGCTCGCGACCGGGCACAGGGCGAGGAGGCCGCCGCCGCGCTCGGAGCGCGGTACGTCCCCGTCGACGTGACCGACGACGCGTCCGTGGCCGCCGCGGCCGCGGACGTCGCCGCGCACGAGGGCAGGATCGACGTCCTGATCAACAACGCCGGTGTGCACGGTCCCGCCGCCGTCGACCCCGGCGACCTCACCGGCGACGACGCGCTGGCCGTCTTCCAGGTCAACCTGATCGGGGTCGTGCGCGTCACCGGCGCGTTCCTCCCGCTGCTGCGCCGCTCGGACGACCCCGCGATCATCAACGTCAGCAGCGGCATGGGTTCCCTCGCCCTCACCCACGACCCGGCGCGGCCGGAGTCGAAGGTCGTCGTGCCGCTGTACACCGCGTCGAAGGCGGCGCTGACGATGCTCACCACGCAGTACGCCAAGGGACTCGACGGCATCCGCGTCAACGCCGCCGACCCCGGCTACACCGCGACCGACCTGAACGGCCACAGCGGTTTCCAGACCGTCACCGAGGGCACGGACGCGATCGTCGCGCTGGCCACGGAGGGTCCCGGCGCCGGGACCGGGCGGTTCGTCTCCCGCGAAGGTGAGATCGCCTGGTCGTGAAGCCGGCTCGGCGGGCAATTCCCCGGCGTGCTCCGGAATGTGGTCAAAGGACAACATCTTCCGGCCGCTCCCGGGATTCCGGTTCGCCGACTCGGTGAAATGACAAAAAGTCGCGGTTCACCCGCCGGGCCGTGAGCGCTAAGGTCTAGACCAGGCGCCCGTCCAGGTAAGACGGTTTCGGGAGGAACCGGCCGTGCCGTTGGTCAGAGGCTTGCAACGGCCTGTTTCCGCAGGCCTTTCCATTCTGAGCAGTGCGCGTGGTTCGTGCTGCCCACTGCCGCGCCAAATGAGACGGAGCGCCGATCGGCCGGTCGGAATTCTGATGTGATCCGAGCAGGGAAGGACACCGTCGGAGTGACGAACAGCGACACGCTCGACGAGGTTCGCCGTGCGCGAATCGACCTGGTCCGCAACGGACGGTGGAACGAGGCGGACCGGCTCGCCGGTGATGCGGTGGCACGCGCGTTCGGTGCGGGTGGAACGGTTCCCGGACTGGACCCGGGCGCACTCACCTACCTGCCGGGGAGCCCGGAGACGTGCCGGCGGCCGGGCGGAGGCCCGCCGGGCGCGCGAACACACCTGTTCCGCGCCGTGCAGGCGGCGAACCGCGGTGCAGGTCGAGCCGGGGCGGTGGACACCGCTCTGCGCGTGCTGACATCGGCGGAGTCGCCGGACGCCAGTGCGTTCTGGCAAGCGGTGGTGGTCCTGGTCCACGCCGACGAGATCGCACTGGCACACCTGCACTGGGCCCGCGCCGGCCACGACAGCGACGTCCACGACCTGCTCGGCGCGCAGATCGTGTTGCGGCGCGGTGATCCTCGCGCGGCGGTCAGGCTGCTGGACGGCACGCTCGGCAGGGGTGTCCGCCCGCGCCTGCGGGCCGTCGCCCACGCGTGGCTGGTCCTGGCGCTCGTCGAAGCCGGTGAGCTGGACAGGGCACGCGCCGTGCTGGAGACCGGACGCGGGGCGGGCACGGACACCGCCGAACTGCACTTCGCACGCGGCAGGCTCCTGCTGGCGGAGGGACAGGACACCGCGGCGCTGAACGAGTTCCTCGACTGCGGGCGGCAGCTCGCCGAGTGGGGTGTCGTCAACCCGGCGGTGCTGCCGTGGCGGTCGTCGGCCGCGCTGGCGGCCGCCGGTGGGGGAGACCTCGTGCTCGCGAGGACCTGCGCCGACAAGGACCTGGTCGCGGCACGGCGGTGGGGCGGACCGCGGGCCATCGGGCTCGCACTGCACGCCTCGGCGCTGGCTCGCGGCGGTGACGACCTCCTGCTCGAAGAAGCGATCACCTACCTGGGGTGGGCCTCGACCGCGGACGAGGCGCTGCGCGCACGCCACGACCTGGCGCAGCTCCTGCTCGCACGCGGGGAGATCGAGCGTGCCCGCAAGCACGCCCGCCTCCTGCGCGAGGCCGCGGCCCACGCGTCGTGTCCTCAGTGGACTCAAGAGGCGGACGCGTTGGGGCACCGGCTGTTGCGCCACGAGGGCGAGTCCGCCTTGAGCGGGCAGGAACGCAGGATCGCCCTGCTGGCCAGGGCCGGGAAGTCGAACCGCGAGATCGCCACCCAGCTGAACCTGACGTTGCGCACCGTCGAGTTCCACCTCACCGCCGTCTACCGCAAGATGGGGGTGGAGGGGAGACCGGGACTTCGCCGGGCGTTCGTTCCGACGGCGTGAGCGAGCTGCCCGTGAACTGGTCTGCTGATCCGGGTCACGAGTGCCCGGCGGCCACCGCTGCCGCGCTGCTCGCCGCGGGGGAGAAGTGGGTCGAAGCCGTCGAGGGCGCCGAACGGGCCCTGGCGTTTTCCGTCTGCCGGGAGACCGCGCTGTGCGTGTCACGCGCGTTGACAACCCTGGTCTGCGCCGGAGAGCTGGTCGCCGCCGACGCGCACAGCCTCGCCCTGCTCGAAGAGAGACCCGGTGACCAGGTGGTGACAGCGCACGCGCTGCTCGCCAGAGCCGGCGTCGCCCGTCGCACAGGAGACCTCGCGAGGTGCTCCACGCTGCTCGCGGAACTGCGGAGCTGCGGCATCCAGGACGAGATCCATCCGGTCGTGCTGCTGTGGACGGTGGAGAACCTCATCGCCCGCGGGGAACCGCGTGCCGCCGAAGCCGTGCTGACCGGCACCGACGTCGAGGCGACGACCGACGCCGGTCGTCCGCTGCTGTTCGCGGCGCAAGCGGCGGTGGCGATGGCGACGGACCGCCCGCACGACGCCCTGGCGGGCTACCTCGCGTGTGGCCAGGCGTTCGCCGAGGCAGGCGTCTTCAACCCCGCCGTCCTGCCGTGGCGCTGCCAGGCTTCCCGCGCCGCCCTGGCACTGGGTGACACCGACGGTGCCGTGCACCTGGCGATGGAGGAACACGCCGCCGCGGCTCGCTGGGGCGAGCCCATGGCCCTCGGCTGGAGCCTGTCGGCAGTCGCGAAGGCGAGCTGCCACCACGGCGAGGACGTCATGTACTACGAGCGTTCGATCCGCCTGCTGGAAATGGCGCACGCCAGGTTGGAGCTCGCGGAGGTCCTCTGCGACTACGGATACCGCCTCGCCGCACACGGCAAGAGGGTCGCGGCGCGCGAGATCTGCACGCGAGCGCGTGCCACGGCCCGCGACATCGGCGCCACGGTCCTCGTGCGGCGTGCCGAAGAGGCCATGGACGACGCGGTCGCCTCATGCGGCCCCGAGCCGGTGCTGACGCCCGTCGAGGCCGAGGTCACCCGGCTCGTGCGCACGGGCCTGAACAACAGGGAGATCGCGTCGAGGCTCGCGATGGCGACGAGGACCGTCGAGCTGCACCTGACCAGGATCTACCGCAAACTCGGGTTGTCCGGCAGGCGGGAGCTGCAGGTCACCAGGTGGTTCCCGGTTCCGGACGACCTCCGCTGAAACTTTGCGGACTCACCGTGGTGACCCCGGTGACTCCGCCGGGTGATCGTGGGGACCTGACGACATGAGGCGCCTCCGCGCCGATTTCGCAGGAGGGAAACTGCAGATGCTCACACGACCACCAGGCCGCTGGGTCGCTGCGCTGTTCGCACTCGCCTTCGCCCTCGCCGGGGTCAGCACACCGGTGGCGAGTGCGGCGATCGACCACACGGTCACCTTCGTCAACAGGACCGGCCAGACGATCTGGGTCGGCAGCACCGTCAACGCGGACGGCTCCCGCGCCCTGACGAACCTGCCCACCCTGGCCAACGGCCAGTCCGCGACCATCACGATCCCCGAGACGGCCTCTCCCGGCCACTGGCGAGGCAAGTTCTTCGCACGCCAAGGCTGCACGGGCACCTCCGGTGTGGACTTCCGCTGCGCCGTGGGCGACTGCGGCGTCCACGCCGACCGGTGCGTCCTCGGTGACCAGCCGGCCAGCCTGGCCGAGTTCAACTTCGACACCCGCGACAGCCTCGCCCCCTGGTACAACGTCAGCTACGTCAACGCGTTCTCCGTCCCTGTGACCATCACCCCGGTCAACGCGGTCGTACCACCGGGTTCCACCTCGTGCGGCACCGCCGGCTGCCCCGAGAACCTGTTGCCCTACTGCAACCCCTCGTACGTCAAGTACGGCGCCAACGGGCAACGCATCAACTGCGTCAACCCCAACCGGGACGCGCCGACCGACTACAGCAACACCATCAAGTCCCGTTGCCCCAAGGCCTACGCGTGGTCCAAGCAGGACACCGAGCCCGGCAACCAGACCGTCTACCAGTGCGCCAACTGCACCGGCTTCACGGTCACCTTCAACTCCGTCGCCTGAGAGATGACGCTCGACACCACCTGAAAGGAAAACCATGAAGCCCATCGCCAAGGCGCTCGGCGCCCTCGCGTCGGCCGCGGTCATCTCGTTCGTCTTCTCCGGTACCGCCTCCGCCGTGAGCGGGACCGCCAGCTACTACAACGACGCCGGCTACGGCGCCTGCGGCACCCAGATCAACGCGGCGACCGAGATGCTGGTCGCGGCACCCGCCGCGCTGTGGACGACGCCCAACCCGAACAACGACCCGTTGTGCCGCAAGTCCATCCGGGTCACCCACAACGGCCGCACCATCACCGTGCCGATCAAGGACAAGTGTCCCAGCTGCCCGAGCAACAAGATCGACCTCAGCCAGCCGGCCTTCTCCCAGCTGGCCGACACCTCGCTCGGCATCATCTCGGTGAACTGGGAGATCGTCTGACGCCCGCCGGAGGGCCCGCTTCCCGCTCCACACCACCTCGCACGCTCAGGAGAACAACAACGATGTTCGCGTCACGCGCTTCCTGCATCGCCGCGGCGACCCTGGCGCTGGCGACAGTGCTGGCACCCCCTGCCTCGGCGGCCACCGTGCAGGAGGACGTCATCGCCCTCACGAACGCCGAACGAGCCAAGGCGGGCTGCCCCGCTCTGCGGCAGGACCAGGCGCTGAGCACCGCGGCGCAGCGCCACTCGGAGGACATGGCCGCACGCAACTTCTTCGGCCACAACGGTTCGGACGGCAGCAACTTCGTCACCCGGATCGAACGGGCCGGCTACACGCGCTGGACCAGGGCCGCCGAGAACGTCGCCGCGGGGCAGCAGAGC
>JASLAV010000295.1 GCA_030146905.1 Lentzea sp.
GGTGTAGTCCTTCCACTCGTCGGGGACGTCGTCCTCGTAGTAGATGGCTTCCACCGGGCACACGGGTTCGCACGCGCCACAGTCCACACACTCGTCGGGGTGGATGTAGAGCATCCGGTCGCCTTCGTAGATGCAGTCGACAGGGCACTCTTCGATGCACGCCTTGTCGAGCAGGTCCACGCACGGCTGGGCGATCACATAAGTCACTGCGCTCTCCAACTTCATCTGGTCACACCGCGCAGCCGGAGAGTACGCGGCACGTTCGAGTATCACCCGGTCAGGCTTGCCTTAGCTGCACGGTGTTCCACGTCACAACCCCCGCCGGAAGAATCCCGGCCGGTGAGGACAGGATGGACACGTGCACACCGTGGACCACCTGGAAACGCTCTGCGCGCGAGCATGGCCCGCCTTGGCAGAAGTCCCGCTAGGAGACTGGTTGATGCGCGCCGCCGACGGCTTCACCGGCCGCGCCAACAGCACTTTGACCTGCGGCGATCCCGGGATTCCGATTGCTGGAGCGTTGGCCACCGTCGTGGGGTTCGCGCGCGGGCACGGCATCAAACCCACCGCGCACGTGGTCAACGGCTCAGCGCACGAGCGGGCGATCGAGGAGGCCGGCTGGCGGGTAGACCTGGACCACCCCGGCGGCGCGGAGTCGCTGGTGATGACCGGTCCGCTGGAGAAGTTCGCCGACGGCGTGGCCGAGAGTCGTGATCTTCCCGGATGGTGGGACATGACGGCCGGATCAGAGGTGACCGCCGCCCAACGGCACGTGCTCGGCAGCGGCGAGGCGGTGTGCTTGGCGAGCCTCACGGAGAACGGCACCGTCATCGCGGCCGTGAGGGGCGCTGTGGTCGAGGACGTCCTGCACGTCGCCCGCCTCGCCGTGCGGCCGTCACATCGCCGTCAGGGCCTCGCACGGCGGCTCATGGGCGAGGTGGGGGGCTGGGGACTGGAGCAGGGCGCCACGACGTGCGTGCTGCAGGTCGCCGAGCACAACGAGGCGGCGATCAGGCTGTACGAGGAGCTCGGCTGCGCCGAGCACCACCGCTACCGCTACTGGGTGCCGGCGGTCTCGTAGAGACCCGGCCGGTTGGCGGCGTTGCGCGCCATCACCGCGCCCACGGCCACCGCGCCCGTCAGCGCACCGCCCGCGAGCAGCAACAGGCCGCGCCAGTCCTGCAGCAGCAGGACGGTCTGCCCGGTGCTGCCCGGTTCGAAGTACCCGAACACCATCAGCGCGAGGAACCACACGATCAGCGGCAGCGCGGCGGTGAGAACGCGTTCGGACAGCGAGGCCGCCCACGACACGAGCAGAGGTGTGGTGAAGGCGGCCACCGCGATCATGATCGGGAACGGGAAGTCCCCGAGCTCCGGCAGCAGCGTGCCGTCGAAGCGCAGGGGCAGGAACATCGTTTCGAGCACGGCGAGCACCGCTGCCTCGACGCACAGGAGCATCAGCAGGAGTACGCGCGTGCCACCGGTCACCCCAGGCCTCCGAACAGATCTGTCGCCGCGCCCTCTCCCGAGCCCTTCGCGATCACGTAGTACTCGGCGCCGACCAGCGGCTGCGCGATGTTGTTCGACAACGCGTACCCACCGTCCCACACACTGACCTGCGTCGAGTGTGCGCGCAACGCGCGGCGCTTCGCCGTCAGGTGCTCCGACACGTCGACCACGGTCGTGATGTCCTCGTCGGGCGTCACCGGCAGCTCACCGGGTTCGGGCAGCCGGAACGCCTCCGGCACGTTCTCCAGCGCCTCGACACCGGCGTTCGTGGCGTCGCGGGACGTCACGGCGTAGAAGACCCGCTCGACGTCGGAGACCCCGGCGCACGCGGCCATCGTGATCTCGTGCGCGCGGATGTGGTCGGGGTGGCCGTAGCCGCCGAACGCGTCGTAGCTCACGACGACCTGGGGCTTGACCTCGCGCAGGACCTCGGCCAGCTGGGCGGCCTGCTCCTCGGCCGAGCCCTGGACGAACGCCCGCGGGTGCGCGTTGGACGGCACGTCGACCATGCCGGAGTCGCGCCACCTGCCGATGCCGCCGAGGAACCTGTGGTCCGTCACGCCGAGCGCGGCGCAGGCCGACCTCAGCTCGCCGACGCGGTACCCGCCGAGCTGGTCGGCCTCCGATGCCACGAGGTGCGACAAGGCGGGCGGGATGATCTCGCCCTCTTCTCCCAGCGTGCAGGTGACGACGGTGACGTGCGCGCCGGCGGATGCGTAGCGCGCGATGGTGCCGCCCGTCCAGAGACTCTCGTCGTCTGGATGTGCATGCACGAAGAGCAAGCGTGGTGGGGCAGTCAGCGTCACTGAATCAGAGTAAAGGTTGCGTTAATGGCCCCTGCTCCGCAGGGGCGGCGAGATCGTCGGGGAAGAACGCCGAAAGCCGGGGTGCGCGGCTTGTGCCACGAACCCCGGCTTTCGACTGCTCAGTTAAACAACTGTGCGTTCTTCGGCGAAGTGGCACGCGGACAACGTTCCGTCCGGCCCACCGCGCCTTTCCAGCTTCGGTTCTTCGGTGGCGCAGATGTCCTGCGCCTTCCAGCACCGGGTGCGGAAGCGGCAGCCCGACGGCGGGTTGACGGGCGACGGCACGTCGCCGGTCAGCACGATCCGCTGGCGCTTGCGCTCCTGCTTCGGGTCCGGCATCGGCACCGCGGACAGCAGCGCCTGCGTGTACGGGTGCATCGGCTTGGTGTAGATGGCCTCGCGCTCGCCCATCTCGATGATCTTGCCGAGGTACATCACCGCGACCCGGTCCGAGATGTGCCGCACCACCGAGAGGTCGTGCGCGACGAACAGGTACGCGAGCCCGAGCCGTTCCTGCAGCTCCTCCAACAGGTTCACGACACCGGCCTGCACCGAGACGTCCAAAGCGGACACCGGC
>JASLAV010000467.1 GCA_030146905.1 Lentzea sp.
GCAGGAGCTTGACCGCCACCCGTCGATCCAGGCGCAGGTCCCGCCCCTTGTGCACAGCACCCATGCCACCCCGCCCCAGCGGCAGGTCGTCGATCTCGTAGCGGTCGGCGATCAGCACAAGCGCAGCCTAACCGCCGTGTCGGATTCGCCGGTCCGCGCGTTTCCTCGTATAGCGAGGCGAGCGGAACAGCGTTTCAGGACATCCCGATCGGGTGAACCTGACCTGGTCACGCCGGCCTGATCTGCCCGCTCAGGAGACCAGAATAGCCCAGACGGACCAGCTCCGCCGCCTGTTCCAGCCCGGCCTCCAGTGCCTTGAGCTGCGCGAACACCTCGCCGTACCGCTTCTGCTCCTCGACCGGCAGCGATGGGACCTGCGTCCGCCGGACGTCGAGCCTCGTCGAGCCGGTCGGGGTGCGGGCGAACGCCGCGCGCAGCACGCCTTCCAGGAAATCCGGGTCGAGTCGCGCCGGGTCGATCTCGTAGGCCGCGCCGGTGGGGGACGTGACGACGTGGGCGCCCGGTGCGGCGCGGACCAGTTCGCCGATCGTCGTCATCGGCGGGGCGGCCTGGTCCCGCAGTTCGGGGAAGCTCGGCACCGCGAACGTCGGCTGCGCCGCCAGGTAGGCGGACACGTCCGTGCCGCTGCGCCGGGCCGGGCTGAGGTCGACGTCGTCGTCCAGCAGGTCGATGACCCGCGTGTTCGGCTCGACCGGGCCTGGGCCGTCCAGCAGGGCGATGTGCTCCGGCGCGCGGCCGACCGGGTTGCGCAGCAGCCACAGGTCGCGGCCCGGCTGCACCGTCATCACCGCCCGCACGGCGCCGGCGCGCAGCAGGTTGCCGCGGATCCGCTTGCCCGGCCTGCGCGACGCCGCTGCCGACGGCAGCAGCACCGCGACGAGTCCGCCGGGTTTGGCCAGCGACAGGCAGTGCTGCAGCCAGGCCAGCTCCGGCTCGCCGCGCGGAGGCAGCCCGTAGGTCCAGCGCGCGTCACCGATGAGCTCCTCGTGCCCCCACGCCCGGTCGTGCCACGGCGGGTCGCACACCACGGCGTCGGCGCGGTGCGCGATCCCGTTCTGCCGCAACGAGTCCCCGGTGATGATCTGCGCGTCCGGCATGCGGCGCCGCGCGATGACCGCGGACACGGGGTCCAGCTCCTGCCCGACCTTGTCGCGGCCCTTGGAGGCCTTCAGCAACGAACCGGTGCCGCACGCCGGATCGATCACCGTGTCGCCGTCCGTCGTGGCCAGCACGACGTCGATGACCTCGGGCGGAGTGGGGTTGAGCAGCCGCGAGTGCGCCTCCAGGTACCTGGCGTGGAGGAACTCGAACGTCGCCTCGTCGGCGTCGACGACGGCCAGCGCCTCACCGAGCTTGAGGTCGTCCGTGGTGCGCAGCTGCGTCCACAGGCGCTCGGCGGGGGAGACCTTGAACGGCTTGCCGTTGCGCCGCAGCCATGCCTCGACGTCGCGAAGCAGGTACAACGGACTGGAGGCCGTCCCGCCGACCGGCGACGGGAAGTCCTCGAACCGCCGCCGCCAGTTCGACACGGCCGCCCGCCCCACCTCGGCTAGGCGCGCTATGTCGCCGGCGCTGACCGTCTCATCCATGTTCACAACCGTATTGCTTGTGAACTGACTTCACAACTGGTCTACTGGAGAAATGACACACGAGCTGCGCATCGCCGTGGCGACCGATCCTGGGCTCGTTCGCGAGCACAACGAGGACTCGGTCTACGTCCGCGCGGACCTGCAGGCGGTGGCGGACGGCATGGGCGGCCACGAGCACGGCGAGCTCGCGAGCGCACTCGCGGTCGACGTCCTCGCCACGTGGCAGGACGACCTGGGCCCCGCGGTGGCCGAGATCGCGCGCAGGCTCGACGCCGAGACCCCGGAGGGCGCGGGCACCACGCTGACCGCGATGCGCTGGGAGGGCATGGAGTTCCAGCTCGCGCACATCGGCGACTCCCGCGCGTACCTGCTCAGGGAGGGCGAGCTGCGCCAGATCTCCCACGACCACACCATGGTCCAGGCGCTGGTCGACGCGGGCCGCATGACGCCGGAGGAGGCGCTGGTCCACCCGCGCCGCGCGTACGTGTTGCGCGCCCTGCAGTCCGGCAACTCGCACGATCCGGACCTGACGTGGCACCAGGCGTTGATCGGCGACCGGTACCTGCTCTGCAGCGACGGCCTGACGGACTACACGGACCTGGGCGACGTCCACGAGATCCTGCTGTCCACACTGGACGGAACAGAGGCGGCCTGGCAGCTGATCGCGCTGGCGAACGGCAACGGCGGCCCTGACAACATCACCTGCGTCGTCATCGACGTGGTCAAGAAGAAGTGGTGGCAGCGCCAGAAGTGAGAACGGCCCCCGGCGCGAACGCGCCGGGGGCCGCGGCTTGCGAAAAGGGTGTTACAGGTTGGCCGGCATGCCCGACTCGTCGGCGGCTGCCGTCGAGGAACCGCTGAGCAGGTCCTTGACGATCTTGTTGGCCTGCTTGACGGCCGGCGTGATCATCTTGATCTTCACCTTGCCGTTGGCGAGCTTGCCGCCGACGTCGAACGTCTTGTCCTCACCGGGCAGCGGGAGCGCCTGGCAGCCGGTGTACTGCTTGCGCGGGGTCGCACCGGTCTGGAAGTAGAACGTGATCGGGTCGTCGACGCAGTCCGTGTTGTACGGGAACAGGCCGTGCGTGCCCTCGTTGTCGACGCTGATCATCTTGGCGTTCGGCAGGGCCTTGGTCGTGGCCAGACCGCCCTCGTACGCGGTGGCGGCGTCGAGCTCCGCCTGCGCGACCAGCAGACGCGGGAACGTCTTCTTGTCCGGCTTCGGCATCGAGTTCGTGGCCGGCCAGTACGCGCACAGCGGCGTGGCCATGAACGGCGCGATGAACGGCGCGTTCACGGTCAGGTCAGCCAGCCAGTAGTTCCAGTAGTGCAGGTTCTGGTTCCACTGACCGTCCTGGCAGCGGATCGCCTCGAACGTCGCGTCCCAGGTCTCGACCTCGTCGGCGGCGGTCGTGGTCTTCACCGCGACGCGCTCCTTCTTGGCCACGGCGGCGAGCGCGTTCTGCTTGCCCTTGGCGATGAACGCCTTGTTCTCGTCGGTGAGGCCGGGGTAGGTCAGCATCTTCGCGACGATCTGCTCGACCTTCTCCGAGTCGCTGCCCGCGGGGTTCGTCGCGTCGATCACCGAGGCGACCGCGGACGCGGCGGCGTGGTACTGCGAGGTGTCGTACATCGCCGGGATCACGAACCACGCGACGAAGAGCTGGCCGACGAACTCGCGCGTGCCGCCGCCCTTCTCCCACTTGCGGCGGATCTCCATCGGGTCGGTGCCCTGGCCGTACTTGTCGTCGTGGCGCGCCATGAACGGCAGCAGCGCCTCCTGGAACTGGCGGTCGCGGGTGCGCGGCTGCAGGTCCCAGGTGTTCTCGAGCGTCGACTGCGAGGCGTCGACGGCCGAGTCGAGCAGCATGCGGTGGACCTTGCCCGGGAACGTGGCGGCGTACCAGGTGCCGAGCCACGTGCCGTAGGAGTAGCCGATGTAGCTCGTCTTCTGCTCACCGAGCAGGACACGGATGAAGTCCATGTCGTAGGCGGTCTGCTCGGTGGTGATGAACTTGGTCAGCGGGTTCTCGAGGCAGCCGTCGACCTTCGCCTTGTTCAGCACGTTGACGTCGGTGCTGTTCGGGACGGTGTAGCTGCAGGTGAGCGGCGAGGAGAGGCCGACACCGCGCGGGTCGAAGCCGATGAAGTCGTACTGGCTCGCGAGAACCGGCGCGCGCAGGGCCATCGCCGGGCCCCACGGCAGGCCGGAGCCGCCGGGACCACCGGGGTTGACCAGCGCGATCCCCTGACGGCTGGTGCCCTTGAACGCGGTCTGGGTCTTGGAGACCCGGATGCCGATGGTGTTGCCGTCGGCCGGGTTGTGCCAGTCGCGCGGCACCTGGACGGTCGCGCAGGCGAGGCCCTTGACGGTCTTGAACTGCTTGACGGTGTCCTCGGCGACGCCGGGGAAGGTGCACTCCTCCCAGGTGATCTTCTGGGTGGCCAGCGCGCCCGCGAGCGCCCGCGTGTCCGGTTCCTGCGCGGCGGCGGCGCTCGCCGCCGGCGTGAGCACGACGCTGGTGGCGACCAACACCCCTGCCACCGCGGCCATGCCGCCTCTGAAGTACTTCCTCACTGTGGATCCCTTCCTGCCCCCGCACGGCCGAGTGAGGCCGCGCATGCAACAGAGGAGAAGGGG
>JASLAV010000472.1 GCA_030146905.1 Lentzea sp.
GCGAGCATCACGAGCGAGCCGCCCGCCGCCTGGAACTGCTCGACGTAGGAGTCCATGCGACCGGCCGTCGTCGGGCCGAACGAACCGGACGCGTAGCCCTCCGGCGTCTTGGCGGGACCGGCGTAGTAGACCGGGTGGTCCTTGAGGTACTGCGGCATCTCCTCGCCGGCGTCGAGGCGTTCCTTGATCTTGGCGTGGGCGATGTCGCGGGCCACGACCAGCGGACCGGTCAGCGAGACGCGGGTCTTCACCGGGAGCTTGGTGAGGACCTCGCGGATCTCCGCCATCGGGCGCGTGAGGTCGATGCGGACGACCTCGTCGGACAGGTCCTCGCCCTCGATCTCGGGCAGGAACTGCGCCGGGTCGCGCTCCATCTGCTCCAGGAACACGCCCTCGGCCGTGATGCGGGCCTTGGCCTGGCGGTCGGCCGAGCACGACACGGCGATGCCGACCGGGCACGAGGCGCCGTGGCGGGGGAGGCGGATGACGCGGACGTCGTGGCAGAAGTACTTGCCGCCGAACTGGGCGCCGATGCCGAAGTTGCGGGTCAGCTCCAGGACCTGCTGCTCGAGGTCGGTGTCGCGGAACGCGTGGCCGAGCGGTGAGCCCTCGGTCGGCAGGGTGTCGAGGTAGCGGGCGGAGGCGAGCTTCGCGACCTTGAGGTTCTGCTCGGCGGACAGGCCGCCGACGACGACCGCCAGGTGGTACGGCGGGCAGGCCGCGGTGCCGAGCGAGCGCAGCTTCTCGTCGAGGAACGACGCGAGGCGCTTCGGGTTCAGGACCGCCTTCGTCTCCTGGTAGAGGAACGTCTTGTTGGCGCTGCCGCCGCCCTTGGCCATGAACAGGAACTCGTAGACGGGTTCCTGGCCGGGCTTGTGGAACACCTCGATCTGCGCGGGCAGGTTCGTGCCGGTGTTCTTCTCGTCCCAGAACGTCACCGGGGCCATCTGCGAGTAGCGCAGGTTGAGCTCCTGGTAGGCCTCGAAGACACCGCGGGCCAGCGCCTGCTCGTCGTCGCCGCCGGTCAGGACGGTCTCCGAGCGCTTGCCCATGATGATCGCCGTGCCGGTGTCCTGGCACATCGGCAGGACACCGCCCGACGAGATGGCGGCGTTGCGCAGCAGGTCCATCGCGACGAAGCGGTCGTTGGCCGACGCCTCGGGGTCGTCGATGATTTTGCGCAGCTGGGCGAGGTGCGACGGGCGCAGCAGGTGCTGGATGTCGCGGATCGCTTCCTTCGCCAGCAGCGTGAGCGTCTCGGGCGCGACCTCGAGGAACCTGCGGTCACCGGCCTCGATCAGCTTCACCCCGTCGGAGGTGACGAGGCGGTACTCGGTCTCGGTGTCCTTCGCGAGCGGCAGGACGTCGGTGTACTCGAAAGTGGTGGGCACGTCGTACACAACTCCAACGGTGCGCAGTTCGGATCGGAAAACCGTACCGCCACGCGAGGAGCGCGGAGGTGCCCGTCCACCGTGTTCTTCGCAACGGCCCGTGAACGCGGAAGGCCGGGGCAGCCCCCGGCCGCCCCGACCTTCCTTCGTGTGCGAAACCCGACTCGCGAAGGGCGTCGCTTGGCTCTGGTAACGCCCGACCGTGCCGTGAGTTGAGTCACAAGTCAATACTGACGGGCAGGTGAGACCCGACCGTGACTGCCGCCGGTGCTACGAGGCGTAGGCCCGCAGTTTCGCGGCGCGCTCGCCCTGGCGGAGCTTGGACATGACCTCGCGCTCGATCTGCCGCACGCGCTCGCGCGACAACCCGAACCGCTTGCCGATCTGGTCCAGCGTGCGCGGCTGGCCGTCCTCGAGGCCGTAGCGCAACCGGATCACCGCCTGCTCGCGCGGCTCCAGCGTCGCGAGCACGCGGCGCAGGTCGTCCTGCAGCAGGCCGGAGATGACGGCGCTCTCGGCGTCGGTCGCGTCCGAGTCCTCGATGAAGTCACCGAGGGGCGCGTCCTCCTCCGTGCCGACCGGCATGTCGAGCGATACCGGGTCACGCGCGTGGTCGAGCAGGTCGGCGACCTTGTCGACGTTGAGGCCGGCTTCCTTCGCGAGCTCCTCGGTCGTCGCCTCGCGGCCGAGAGTCTGGTGCAGGTCGCGCTTGATCCGCGCGAGCTTGTTCACCTGCTCGACGAGGTGGACGGGGAGGCGGATGGTGCGGCCCTGGTCAGCCATGCCGCGGGTGATCGCCTGGCGGATCCACCACGTCGCGTACGTCGAGAACTTGAAGCCCTTGGTGTAGTCGAACTTCTCGACCGCGCGGATCAGGCCCAGGTTGCCTTCCTGGATCAGGTCCAGCAGGGGCATGCCCCTGCCCGTGTAGCGCTTGGCCAGCGACACGACGAGGCGCAGGTTGGCCTTGAGCAGGTGGTCCTTGGCGCGTCGGCCGTCGCGGACGAGCGCCCCCAGCTCTTCGCGACGGGCGGGGGTGAGGCGCTTGGCCGTCTCCATGACGTGCTGCGCGAACACACCTGCCTCGATGCGCTTGGCGAGCTCCACCTCCTCTTCCGCGGTGAGGAGCGCGGTCTTGCCGATTCCGTTCAGGTAGACTCGAACGAGATCGGCTGCCGGGCCTTGCGCGTCGAGTTCGTGCTCGACGACAGTGGCGGTGTTCTCTCCGACTTCACGGTCGGAGATCCTCGTGACGGTCATGGATCTCCCTCCCCCTGCTGCGGGCGGCGACAAGTCGCGTGGCGGTCAAGGCGGCGCGGCGCTGCGCCCTGGTTACCGGTTGCGGTGGGCCCGCTCGGGATCCATCGCTAGCTGGCTGATACCTGGGTAACGAACCCGATTCCGAATTCGTTCCCGACTTCCATGACCTGAAGACG
>JASLAV010000477.1 GCA_030146905.1 Lentzea sp.
ACGGCCACGTAGTCGAAGAACGACAGGTGCCGCACCAGCTCGCACAGGCCGACACCACCGGCGTGCGGGCACACCGGGACGCCGAACTTCTTGGCCAGCAGCAGGATCGCGATGTTCTCGTTCACGCCCGCGACCCGGCAGGCGTCGAGCTGCAGCACGTCGATCGCACCTGCCTGCAGGAGCTGCTTGAACACCACGCGGTTCTGCACGTGCTCACCCGTGGCGATCCGCATCGGTGCCAGCGCGTCGCCGATCGCGCGGTGCGCCAGCACGTCGTCCGGCGAGGTGGGCTCCTCGATCCAGTACGGGTCGTAGGGCGCGAGCTCCCGCATCCAGCGGACGGCCGTCCCGACGTCCCAGCGCTGGTTGGCGTCCACCGCGACGCGTACCTGGTCGCCCACGACCTCGCGGGCGAGCTTCATCCTGCGCACGTCGTCGTCGAGGCTGCCGCCGACCTTGAGCTTGATCATGTCGAAGCCGTCGGCGAGTGCCTGCCGGGCCAGTCCCGCGAGCTTCTCGTCGGAGTAGCCGAGCCAGCCGGGTGACGTCGTGTAGGCCGGATATCCCTCGCGGGCAATGGTTTCCACTCGTCCGGCCTTGCCGTGCTCGGCCTCGCGCAGGATCGCCAGGGCCTGGTCGGGGGTGAGGGCGTCGCTGAGGTACCGGAAGTCGACGAGGCTGACGATCTCCTCCGGCGACATCCGGGCGAGGAACCGCCAGACGGGCAGCCCGGCGCGGCGGGCGGCGAGGTCCCACGCGGCGTTGACGACGGCGCCGATCGCCATGTGCGCGACGCCCTTCTCCGGGCCGAGCCAGCGGATCTGCGAGTCACCGATCAGCTCGAAGTACAGCTCCGCCAGCGCCTTCGCGTCCTCCGGGGCGTCCTTGCCGACGACGTGCGGTGCCAGCGCCCTGATCGCGGCGGCCTGCACGTCGTTGCCGCGGCCGATGGTGAACGCGAGCCCGTGGCCGTCCGGTCCCTCGTCGGTCCGCAGCACCACGTACGCGGCGCTGTAGTCGGGGTCCGGGTTCATCGCGTCGGAGCCGTCGAGCTCGCGCGAGGTCGGGAACCGGATGTCGAGCACGTCCAAGTCGATGATCCTGGGCATGGGTCAGGCCTGCCCGAGGGTTTGCTTCTGCCTGCCGAGACCCTCGATCTCCAGCTCGACGACGTCGCCGGCGCGCAGGTACGGCTTGGGCTCCGGCTGGCCGAGCGCCACTCCTGCGGGTGTACCCGTGTTGATCACGTCACCCGGACGGAGGACAAGGAACTGGCTGAGGTAGCGCACGACCTCCGCGACCGGAAAGATCATGTTCTTGGTGGACGAGTTCTGCCTGATCTCGCCGTTCACCCAGAGCCGCATCTCGAGGTTCTGCGGGTCGGCGATCTCCGCGGCCGGCACGAGGAAGGGACCGAGAGGGTTGAACGTCTCGCAGTTCTTGCCCTTGTCCCACGTCCCGCCCCGCTCGATCTGGAACTCGCGCTCGGAGACGTCGTGCGAGAGCACGTACGCGCCGACGCACGCCAGCGCGTCCTCTTCGGACTCCAAGTAACGAGCAGTGCGCCCGATGACCACACCGAGCTCGACCTCCCAGTCGGTCTTCACCGACCGGCGCGGGACGAGCACCTCGTCGTACGGGCCGACGATCGTGTCGGGGGTCTTGAGGAACACCACCGGTTCCGCCGGGATGTCCGCACCCGTCTCCTCCGCGTGGTCGCGGTAGTTGAGGCCGATGCAGATGATCTTGCCGGGATGGGCGAGCGGCGGACCGACCCGGACGCCCTCGACGTCCAGGACCTCCAGCTCGCCTGCCTCGAGAGCGGCGCGGACGCGCGCCGCGCCGTCGTTCGCGAGGAACGACCCGTCGATGTCGGGGGTGATCGGCAGGAGGTCGTACGTGGTCCCGTCGCCGGTCCTCACCGCAGGACGCTCATCGCCGACCGGTCCCAGGCGCAAGAACTGCACGGCCGTTCCTCCTCTGCTCACACCACACCAATACATCGGATGTATAGCCCTGGATGGGCACGCTCGTCTAGGCCCCCAGGGGAAGTCGTCCGATGACTGAGAAGGGTTGATCATGAAGTTCCTGGCCGCATCGGTGCTGACAGGCGCGCTGCTGACGCCATCGGCCCTGGTCGAGCCGGTCACCGTGTTCGTGGAGCTGACCTCCGCCGCGGCTGTCGAGGCGCGCTCCGTTCCGCAGGCGCGTTCGGCGCGTGACAGGACCTCGGAGCAGGCTTCCCAGGTCGTGGCGCGGTCCGGCGGGCGGGAGATCGCGAGGACGACCAACGCCGTGCCGGGGGTCGTGCTGTCGACGGACCGGTCGCGCCTGTCCGCACTGTCGCGGATGCCGGAGGTCCGCGCGGTCCACCGGATGACGCCCAAGGAGGTCATGAACGCTTCGGCCGCACGGCTCACCCGGACGTCCGAGGTGTGGCGGTCGCTCGGGCGCTTCGGCGACGGCGTCCGGATCGGCGTGGTCGACACCGGCATCGACTACCGGCACGCGGACTTCGGCGGCGGCACGTTCCCGAACGCCAAGGTGGTCGGCGGCCACGACTTCGCGGGTGACGGGTACTCGGGCAAGCCCGGCGCGGTGCCGACGCCGGACGCCGACCCGCTGGACTGCCAGGGCCACGGCACGCACGTCGCGGGGACCGCGGCCGGGTTCGGGGTGAACGCCGACGGGACGACCTACCGCGGTTCGTACTCGTCCGTCGACCTCGACTCGCTGAAGATCGGACCGGGAACGGCACCTCGCGCGCTGCTCTACGCGTTGAAGGTGTTCGGGTGCAAGGGCGGCACGAACCTGACCGCGCAGGCCCTGGACTGGGCGCTCGACCCCAACGGCGACGGCGACTTCTCCGACCGGCTCGACGTGGTGAACCTGTCGCTGGGCGGCGACTTCGGGGCGCCGGACGACCCGGACTCGTTGTTCGTGCGCAAGCTCGTGGAACACGGCGTGGTCGTCGTCGCGGCGGCGGGCAACGGTGGTGACTTCTACGACGTGTCCGGGTCGCCCGGCAACACCCCGGAGGCGATCTCCGTGGCGAACACCCGTGACGCGTTCACGATGCTCGACGGGCTGGAAGCTCAAGGTCAGCGGTGGGCGGGGCAGTACAGCCAGAGCTTCAAGAGACCGCTGGACCTCACGTTGCCCGTCGTGCGGCTCTCGTCCAACGTGGACGGTTGCCAGCCGATCGACGAGCCGCTGAACGGCAAGATCGTCTGGCTGGAGTGGGACGACAGCGACGCCACCCGCGCCTGCGGTTCCGGTGCCCGCACCGACAACGCGTGGAAGGCGGGGGCGGCCGGCGTGCTGCTGCCGACGACCCTGCCGGTGTTCGCCGCGGCGATCGCCGGGAACGCCCACATCCCCGCGTTCCAGCTGACGGCCGCCGCGTCGCAGGCGCTGCGCCCCGCGCTGGAGGCCGGGACGTTGACGGTGCACCTGACCTCGGCGTTGAAGCAGGCGGTGCCGTCGGTGGAGCCGTCGGTCGAGGACACGATCACCCCGTCGTCGTCGCGGTCCCGTTCGTCGATCGCCGTGGCCGCGCCGGGCGACACGATCTTCTCCGCCGCGTCGGGGACCGCCTCCGACGGTGTGTCGATGGGCGGGACGTCGATGGCCGCGCCGCACGTCGCGGGCATCGCGGCGCTGCTGCGCGAGGTCCATCCCGAGTGGACCGTCGCGGAGGTCAAGGCCGCGCTGGTGAACACCGCGTCCGGCGTGGTGCGGTCCGCCGACGGCGTGCGGGAGGCTCCGATGCGCGTCGGCGCGGGACGGGTGGACGGGCTCGCGGCCCTGTCGTCCGACGTGCTGGCGCTGGGCGACGCGTCGTTCGGAACGGTCGAGGTGGACGGTCCGCTGCTGGCGGACCGGAAGATCCAGCTGG
The DNA here is from genome assembly GCA_030146905.1 of Lentzea sp. The sequence continues at coordinate 3,899 of JASLAV010000477.1, forward strand.
TCAACAAGGGGGCGGAACCGGTCTACCTGCGGGTCGGCTACGAGCCGATCACGCTGGTGCCCGGCGTGTCCTTCCAGGTCACGAAACCGCAGGTGGTGGTGCCTGCGGGCGGGTCGACGTCGGTGACCGTGCGGCTGCGCATCCCCAGGCCGGCCGCACTGGGCAAGGTCGCGGACCCGACGGTCTCGCTGGCCGGCGGGCGGCAGTTCCTCGCGGAGGCGTCCGGGCTGCTGACGTTCTCCGGTGACCGCTCGCTGCGGGTGCCCGTCTACGCGGCGCCGAAGCCGGTGTCACGCCTGTCGGTGTCCGCCGGCCGAGTCGTCGGCAAAGGCCTCGACCAGCAGGACTACCTGTCGCGCATGACCGTGCTGCAGCTCGGCGCGAGCTCTCCCCGGCTCCCCGACTGCGGCCCCGACGTGCAGGACGACTGCGCAGTCAACCGCACGGCGCGAGGCGGCGACCTGCGCTACGCGGGCGCGACGGCGACGCCCGAACTGCTGGCGTTCGGCGTCGCGACCTGGGACACCTGGGCGAACCTCGGCGGCAACACCCAGCCGGAGGTGCGGTTCTCCGTGGGCGGCAAGGACTTCGTGACCAGGGCGGTGAAGCAGAACACCAACGGCGACGTGACGGCCGACATCTGGTCCGCGCGCACGACGGTGGCGGGTTCGGACGAGGTCGTGGACGAGCAGCCGCTCAACGGCCTGGACGGGACGTCGGACACGAACCTGTTCGACAGCGACGTCGTGGTCCTGCCGGTGTCGCGGTCCGCACTGCCGCCCGGCCCGGTGACCTACACCGCCGGGATGCGGAGCCGCTACACCGCACCCGCCGACCAGGACGACCTCGTCGACGTGGTCCCCGCCGCGGTGTTCGACTACGGCTTGATCGTCCCCGCACTGTCCACAGTGGTACGTCCGGGCGATCCGGTTGCTCCGGGGACGTTGGTGTTCTTCCACCACAACGCGAGCAGTAACCGCGCCCTGACCTCGTGACACCCGGTTGGGCGTCCCTGCGGGGACCGTCTCTCGGCATACTCGGTCTTTATGGATCTGGTGGTGGGACTCGACGCGGGCGGCACGTCGACCAGGGCGTTGGTGCTCGATCTCGACGGCGCCCGCCTGGGCCAGGGCATGGCGGGCGGCGCGAACCCGAACTCGCACCCGCCAGCCGTGGCGGCCGCCCACATCACCGAGGCGCTGACCGAGGCCCTCGACGGCCTGGACTCCCGCAGGGTGCGCGGTGGCGTCCTGGGCATCGCAGGCGCCTCCCGCATGACCGACCCCACCGTCTTGGACCTGTTCCGAGCAGCGTGGGAACGAGCGGGCCTGCGCTGCCCGATGCGCGTGGTCACCGACTGCGAGGCGGCCTTCGCCACCGGCACCTCCTCCCCCGACGGCACGGTCCTGGTGGCGGGCACGGGCTCCATCGCGGGCCGGATCGAGGACCACCGCATGGTCGGCCAGTCCGGCGGCTACGGCTGGCTGATCGGCGATGAAGGCTCGGCGTTCTGGCTGGGCCGCGAAGCCGTGCGGGCGACGCTGAAGCTCCTGGACCTCGGCGCACCCCTGGAAGGCCTGGCCACGGCGGTGCTCACGACCGCAGGCGCGCGGACCCGACGCCAGCTGATCACCGCCGTCAACGCCCAGCCGCCCATCGCGCTGGCCCAGTTCGCACCCCTGGTCAGCTCCGCCTACCACCACGGCGACCCCGAGGCGCTGGCGATCGTGGCGTCCGCGGCCCGCCTGCTCGCCGACACCGCCTCCGCCGTGCGCTCGCCGTCCGACGCCTCACCGATCGTGCTGGTGGGCAGCCTGATCAAGACCCCGGTGGGCATCCACCTGAAGCAGGAGCTCCTTGCCCGGTGCAACGCTCCGGTGATCATGGCCACGGAGGGGGCCGCGGGCGCGGCGTGGCTGGCGGCGGTGGACGTGCTCGGTCCGACTGCGCCGCGTCCGGTGTCGTGAGACAGGCGTGAGAGCAGCAGCAGTGACCTAGGAAGCCGACTCCGGCACCTGCGGATGCCGGAACCCGGGGTGTCCGTCCGGCAGGGCCCGCCGCAGCATCCACCCCGACACCAGGATGCAGACGATCTGCAACGGCCACGAAAGCCCGAGCCGCAACGTGGCCAGCCAGTACACCTGAGCGTCCAACCACAGTGGAGTGAACACGGCGACCCTCAGCACGTACTGACCGACCCAAGGCCAAGAGGCGATGGAGTAAGCCCTCAACAACGCAGGATCCCGACGCCACCGGGTCTTCTGCCCGAGAATCGTCCCCACGACGACCCCGAGCAACGGCCAGCGCACCGCGATGGAGCCCGCCCACGCGAGCGCCGAGGCCACATTGGAGAGCAGCTGGATCAGGAAGAAGTCCTCGACGCGCCCGGTGTACAGCGCGACCAGAGCGGCGGCCACCACCAGCAGTACGGAGAACACGACGGCACGGGGTTTCTCGCCGCGTACGAACCGCACGATCCCGATGACCACACCACAGAGGACCGCGGCGACGGCCCCGGCGCCGATCGAGTGCCCGAACAGCAGCCAGCCCGCGACGAACGCCAGCGGCGGCAGGGAGGCGTCGAGGGCGCCACCCCGGCCTCCGAGCAGTGATGCGAGCGACTCCTGGCGC
>JASLAV010000504.1 GCA_030146905.1 Lentzea sp.
CGCCGACTTCGACCCGGAGTTCTTCGGCATCGCGCCGCGCGAGGCGCGGTTGATGGACCCCCAGCACCGGTTGCTCATGCTGCACGTGTGGAAGGCGCTGGAGGACGCGGGATACGCGGCGTCCTCGCTGGCCGGCAGCGACCTGGGCATCATCGTGGGCACCGCGGGCACGGGGTACCACCGGCTGATCGAGCAGCACGCGCGTGGCGGGGACGGCGTGGCCGCCACGGCCACGGTGCCGTCCATCGGTCCCAACAGGATGAGCTTCTTCCTCGACGTGCACGGCCCGAGCGAGCCGGTCGAGACGGCCTGCTCCAGTTCTCTCGTCGCCCTGCACCGGGCGGTGTCCGCGTTGCAACGGGGCGAGTGCTCGCTCGCAGTGGCGGGTGGGGTCAACACCGTGCCCGTGCCGGACGGCCACATCAGCTTCGGCCGGGCGGGGATGCTCAGCGACGACGGTCGCTGCAAGTCGTTCTCCGACCGCGCCGACGGCTACTCCCGCGGCGAGGGCGTCGGGATGCTCGTGCTGAAGAAGCTGTCCGCGGCCGAACGCGACGGCGACCACATCCACGGCGTGATCCGTGCGACCGCGGTCAACCACGGCGGCCGCGCCAACTCGCTGACCGCACCGAACCCGAGGGCGCAGGCGGCGGTGATCCTCGACGCCCACCGCCGGGCGGGCATCGACCCGCGCACGGTCGGCTACGTCGAGGCGCACGGCACCGGTACGAAGCTCGGCGACCCCGTGGAGATCAACGGTCTCCGGGAGGCCTTCCGGCAGCTCTACGCCGACTTCGGAGCCGAGGCCGGCGAGATCCACTGCGGCATCGGCACGGTCAAGACCAACATCGGGCACCTCGAGCTGTCCGCGGGCGTGGCCGGTGTGATCAAGGTGTTGCTGCAGATGCGTCACCGCACCCTGGTCGAGAGCCTGCACTGCGAGACCGTCAACCCGTACGTCGACCTGGACGGCAGTCCTTTCTTCCTGGTGCGCGAACGGCAGCACTGGGCGGCGCCCCTCGACGCCGACGGCAGGGAGCTTCCGCGCAGGGCAGGAGTCAGCTCGTTCGGCTTCGGCGGAGCGAACGCCCACGTCGTGATCGAGGAGTACCGCGCGCCCGTCGCGGCGAACACCGGGCAGGGGCCGTTCGCCATCGTCCTGTCCGCCGGTGAACCCGCCACCCTGGTGGCCCGCGCCCGGCAGTTGCTCACCTGGATCGACGACCGCTCGCCGTCCGACGGCGACCTGGCGAGCCTGGCGTACACCCTCCAGGTCGGCAGGGTGGCGATGCCCGAACGGCTCGCCTTCACCGTGCAGACCGTGGAGGACCTGCGGGAGGTGCTGAGGGCGTTCGTGGCCGGTGACCCGCCGGGGCACGTGCACCGGGGCAGCCCGCAGCCGAACGGGTTGTGGAAGGTGCTCGCCGCGGACGAGGACATCGCCGCCGCGATGGACACCTGGGTCTCCAAGGGCAAGCTGTCGCGCCTGCTCGAACTGTGGGCCGGTGGCTTCGACTTCGACTGGCGGCGGCTCTACGGCGACACTCCGCCGCGCCGCGTCCCGCTGCCGTCGTACCCGTTCAACCTGCGCCGCTTCTGGATCGCCGACGGTGGCACCGCCGCCGCGCCGCGCAGTCCGCGAGCGCACGTCTTGGACGGCAACGAGTTCTACGTGCGCGACCACCTCGTGCGCGGCGTTCCGGTCCTGCCCGCGGTCGCCTACCTCGAACTGGCGAGGCAAGCGTTCACCTCCGGTGGCGCGACCGCCGGCCTGCGGCTGCACGACGTGTGCTGGCTGCGGCCCATCGAGGTCACCGGCACGTGCGGCGTCGAGGTGAGCCTCTCGCCCCCGCGCGGATCGGGAGCCCGCGAGTTCGAGGTGAGGCTGGAGGGCTCGGAGGCGGTTCACGCCCAGGGCGTCGGACAGGTCGACGCGGCTCTCGCCCGGAACACCGAGACGATCGACGTGCAACGGCTTCTCGGCACCTGCGCGCGCGGCATGGACTCCGGCGAGTTCTACCGGATCTACGAGCGCCTCGGCATGAGCTACGGCCCCGCCCTGCGAGCCGTTCGTTCCCTGCACCTCGGCGACGGCGTGGCGGTGGCGAGGCTGACCGTTCCGCGTGAGGCCGAGTCGCCGCTGGTGCTCAACCCCAGCGTCCTCGACGGCGCGTTCCAGGCCGTGCTCGGTGCGTGGAGCGGTGAGGGTGACGGCGCGGAAGGCCGCCTCGCGCTGCCCTTCGCGGTGCGCGAGGTCCAGGTGCGTGCCGCGACACCCGCGGACGGCTGGGTCGTGGTCCGCGGCAGCGCCGAGAACCACGGCGGTGACGTGCACCGGTTCGACATCGACGTCTGCGACGCCGACGGGCTCGTCTGCGTGAGAATGCTCGGCTTCAGCATCAAGACCCTGCCGGCGCCGGTGCCCCCGGCGGACGCCCGGACCTGTCTCATGGCACCGGTGTGGGACGCCGTCCGCGTGGAGACCGTCTCGCCGTGGCCGGCCGAGCAGGCGCGGGTGGTGCTGTTCGGCGGGAGTCCGGAGGAGCAGGCCGCGTTCCGCGAGCTCCGGCCGGGCACCGTGGTGCTGGACACCGCGGGCACCGTGGAGGAACTGACCTCCGCGCTCCCTGCCGATGCCGCCCACGTGGTGGTGCTGGCCCCGGCGGACGCCCGGTCGTCGTTCCGCCTCGTCAAGGCGGTGCAGGCGAGCGGTGGTGACGGCAGGGAGATCGGCTGGACGGTGATCACCAGGCAGGCCAGGCTCCTCCCCGGCGACGAGGAGGTGGATCCGGCGGGAGCCGGCACGCACGGCCTGTTCGGCTCGCTCGCCTCGGAGTGTCCACAGTGGCCGGTGCGGGTCGTGGACGTTCCCGCAGGCGAGCCGGTGCCGTGGAACGAGGTGCTGGAACTGGCCCCGCAGCCGGGTGGCGCGCTGCTGGCCCGCCGTGACGGCGAGTGGTACCGCCAGGGGTTGCTGGAGCTGGCCGAGCCCGTTCCGGCCGGACCCGTGCACGAGAGCCTGCGCCCGGACGACGTGGTCGTGGCCATCGGTGGTGCCGGGGGCATCGGCGCCGTCTGGACCGAGCACCTGATCCGCCGGTACAAGGCGCGTGTGGTGTGGATCGGCCGCCGTCCTCTCGACGACAGGATCGAGGAGCTCCGCAACCGGCTGGCGGCTCACGGGCCCGCCCCCGACTACGTCCAGGCCGACGCCACCGACCCGGCGGCGTTGCGGCGCGCCCGTGACGAGATCGTGCGCCGCCACGGCCCGGTGCGGGGGGTGCTGCACTCCACCATCGTGCTCGCGGACCAGAGCCTGGCGAGGATGGACGAGGAGCGGTTCGGCGCAGGCTACGCGGCCAAGGCCGAGGTGGCGGTCAACATCGCGGAGGTGTTCGCGGACGAGCCGCTGGACTTCGTCGTGTTCTTCTCCTCGCTCCAGTCGTTCCTCACCTCACCGGGGCAGGCCAACTACGCCGCGGGCTGCACGTTCGCCGACGCCTACGCCGAGCACCTGGGCACCCGCCTCTCCTGCCCCGTGAAGGTGGTCAACTGGGGTTACTGGGGCGGCGTGGGCGTCGCCGCCGACGACGCCCACCGTGAACGGATGGCCAGGGGCGGGGTCGCGTCGATCGAACCCGCCGAGGGAATGGCCGCCTACGACACGCTCATGGGCAGCCGGCGTTCCCAGCTGGCGCTGATGAAGGTGACGAGCACCCGCGCGTTGGACGGACTTCTGGGTGAGGACGTGATCGAGCACGTCACTCCCGTCTCCCCGGAGCTGATCGGCCTCCTGCGTGACAGCCGCGCACGGGGCGGCGAGCACACCGACGCGTTCGACTCCGAACTGGTGAAGGTCACCTGGGCCGTTCTGCGCTCACTCGGGCTGTTCGAGGAAGACGGTCCTCGCGACGCCGCGCGGTGGCGGGAGTGCGGCGGAATCACCGAACAGCACGACCGCTGGTTGCGGCACACCCTGGAAGTGCTGGCGGACGCCGGTTTCCTGGTCCGTGAGCGCGACGGTCGTCACCGCCGTGCCGAAGGCGCTCCTGACGACGTCGACGAGATCTGGGCCGAGTGGGACCGGCAGCGCCACACCTGGCCGGCCGACAGGTCCACCAGGGCCCGGGCTCTCCTCGCCGACACCGCTCTGCGCGCGCTGGGAGAGGTCCTCACCGGTCGCCGCCCGGCGGCCGACGTGGTGTCCGGCCCGGTCACCGACCACGTGGACGAGGCGCTGGCGGAGTCACTCGCGGACTACGTGCGGCACCGCGTGGAGGACGACCCCGAGACCAGGCTGCGGGTGCTGGAGATCGGCGGTGCCGGAGAAACCGTGCTCCGCCACCCGGAGCCGTGGCGCGACCACCTCGACATCTGCCGTCGCACAGTGTCCGACGTCGAGGAACCGCCTACCGGGAACCAGGTCGAGGCCGGCACGTTCGACGTCGTCATCGCCGCCGGGCTGCGGCACGCCACCCAGGACGTCCGCGTCGCCCTGCGCAACACCAAGGCGGCTCTGCGCGCCAACGGAATCCTGCTGCTCACCGAGGAAGTGAGCGGGGGCCTGCTCGGCCACCTCACCTCCGGTCTCCTGCGGAGCCGGCCCGGCACCGTGGTGCCCACGGCGGACGGGTGGCGGCGGCTGCTGCTCGAAGCGGGCTTCCGCGGGGTGTTCGCCGCGACCGGGAGTGCGCTGGGACAGCAGGTCTTCGTCGCCGAGAGCGATGGTGCCGTCCGCCGGCGGAAGGCCGCGGCCGTTCCCGCCGAGGTGCCCCGCTCCGGCCCCGCCGGGCGCGACGTCACTCCCGGCACGGTCGCCGAGCAGGTGACGGCACTGCTGGCCGACGTCCTCGACCTCGATCCCGCGCAGCTGGACCCGGACGCTCCCCTGCGACGCCACGGCTTCGACTCCATCTTCATGGCCCAGTTCCTGTCCCAGCTGAAGAAGCACGTCGACGACACCCTGTCGCTGGACGTCATCGCCGAGTGCGAGACGCTGCGAGACGTCCTCCGCGCCGTCGGCGCGACGGCCGCGCCCGTGGTGGCGGTGGAAGACCACCCCGAACTCGTCCGGATGAACCGGGACCGCGAGGGCCGGCCCGTGTTCTGGATCCACCACGGCAACGGGGGAGTGGAGTCCTACCGGCCGCTGGCCGACCGCTCCGAACGCCCCTTCTACGGGATCCAGCCGAGGGGATGGGCCGGGTCCGGCGAGATCCTCGGCGGACAGGTGCCGATGGCCAGGCACTACGCGTCCCTCATCCGCGCCGTGCAACCGGAGGGGCCTTACGACATCGGCGGTTTCTCACTGGGCGGCCTGCTGGCCTACGAGGTCGTGCGCCAGCTCCAGCTGCAGGGGGCGGAGGTGAACACCCTGGTCATGCTGGACTCCCTGGACGCTCCCGCGACCAACCAGGCCAACGCCATCATGCAGGGCGGCAGGACCGAGCCCGACGCGGTGGCCAAGGTCTCCGCGTTCCGCGCGGTGAACCTCGTGCTCGGGAACAACAGCCTGGACGCCGGCAACGGCACGGCCCCGATCCTGCACAGGAACGACGTGGATCCCGGCCTGCCCTACCCGGAGTTCCTCGACTCGCTCATCACGGCGGCACTGGCGACGGGGATCACCAAGACCGAGTCGCAGCTGCGCAGGCAGGTCACCCAGCTCGCCCGCTACTTCGAGGCCATGCAGAGCGAGAACTACGTGACGTCGCGGCTGCCGCGGCGGGACTCGGTGTCCTGCTACTACTTCCGCAACCGCGGCGGCCGGTTCTTCGGTGACTTCAAGGACTACATGGTGCTCTTCGACAACCCGGAGCTACCAGGGCTGGACGGCGTCGAGTACTGGCGCGACTGGGAGCGCCAGATCGACGACTTCACCGTGACGGTGGTCGACACCGACAGCCACGCGGACGTCATGACCGCACCCCAGTCGCTGGAGGAGGTGCTGCGCCTCTGCGAC
>JASLAV010000507.1 GCA_030146905.1 Lentzea sp.
CTGAGCAGCCGGGCCGCTGCGATCAGCAGCGCGCTGGGCAGACCACCGCAGGCACGCACGACAGCCGTCGGAGCCGTTCCCGCCCGACGGCCGGTCGCCTGTCGCAGCAGCTCCTCCGACTCCCCGCGGCACAACGGTTCCAGCGAGATCCGGGTCTCTCCCGGCAGACGCCATCCCCGCTGCCGCGTGGTGATCAGCACGGCGGTCTCCTCGTCGCCCGGCAACAGCGGCAGGACCTGCCGGGCGTCGCCCGCGTCGTCGAGCACGAGCAGCACCCGCCGCGCGGCCAGCTCCGAGCGCCACAGCGCCGCCCGTTCGTCCACGTCCGCGGGCACGCCGGAGATCCCGAGCCCGCGCAACACCCTGGCCAGCGCGTCTGCGGCGGAGACCGCACCCGCGCGCAAGGTCACGAACAGCTGTCCGCCGGGGAAGTCACCGGCGAGCTGGTGCGCCGCGTGCACCGCGAGCGCCGTCTTGCCGACACCGCTCATGCCGTCGATCACCACGGGCGCACCACCGCGAGCCTGCCGCACCAGTGCGAGCTCCGGCGCCCTGCCGACGAAGAACGGCACGTCGCGAGGGATCTCCCGCCGAGGACGGGCCGTACCCGCGGTGAGCGCGCCGGTCAGCTCGGGACCCGGCTCGACACCGAGCTCGTCGGCGAGCACGGCCGTGGCGGCGCGGTGGGCCGCGACCGCCTCCCCGCGCCTGCCCGCCGCCACCAACGTCCGCACGAGCAGCGTCCACGCGCCCTCGCGCAACGGGTCGTGCGCCGTCAGCCGCCGCAACGTGGCGATCGCCTCGCTGCGCCTGCCCACCGCGAGCTGCACCTCGGCGAGACTCTCCTCGATGTCGTGGCGCAGGTCGTCCAACCGGCCGGCGGCCGCGAACGCCTCGTCGGACGCCAGGCCCTCGAACGGCCTGCCACGCCACAACGCCAGCGCGTCGCGCAGCGGCCCGGCGGCCGCGAGGTGGTCGCCGGCCTCGATCGCGGCCCGCGCGTCCGCAGCCAGCTCGGCGGCCCGGTCGGCGTCGAGCTCTCCCGTGCCGACCCGGAGCCGGTACGCGCCGGGACGGGCCTCGACGCGGCTGCCGTCGCCGAACGGCGGCAGCACGCACCTGAGCTGGGACACGTACGTCTTCAGGTTCGCCTTCGCCGCCGCGGGCACGGCATGTTCCGGCCACGTCGCGCGGACGAGCTCGTCGGTGCGCACCCAGGCGTTAGGGTGCAGCAGGAGCACCCCCAGCACCGTTCCCGCCTTGCGGGTGCCGAAGTCGACGACCGCGCCGGTGGAGGAGTGCGCCTCGAGTGGGCCGAGCACGTGGAAGATCATCGGTGTCACAGTGCCAACCATCTCCGTGACCACATGAGGATTTGATGACACGACCGGTGGGAGGGGTTCTTCCGCGCGTGCTGCTCGTCGAGGACTACGAGGACACGCGTGTCGCCCTCGTGGTCGAGCTGCAGGCCGCCGGCTTCGACGTCGACGACGCGGAGGACATCGCGGGCGCCGACAGGGCGTTGCGGAGCAACGAGTACGACTGCGTCGTCTTCGACCGGCTGCTGCCCGACGGCGACTCGATCACGTACGTGCACCGCCGGCGCCGGGAGGGCTGGGCCACCCCCGTGCTGTTCCTGACCCAGCTGGACGGCGTCGCCGACCGGGTCGCCGGGTTCGACCACGGGGGTGACGACTACGTGGTCAAGCCGTGCGACATGGCGGTGGTGACCGCGCGCGTCCGGGCGATGTGCCGCCGGGCGGGGCGCGCCCGTCCGTCGGTGCTGCGCCACGCGGACCTCGAGGTCGACTGCGCGCGCCGCGAGGCGCGCCGGGGTGGTGCTCTGCTGACCCTCAGCCTCAAGGAGTTCGCCGTGCTCGAGCACCTGATCTCGCGGGCGGGCACGACCGTCACCAGGTCCGCGCTGATCGAACACTGCTGGGACACCAGCACGGACCCGATGTCCAACGTGGTCGACAAGGTCGTGAAGCGGCTGCGGCGCAAGCTGCTGGAACCGGAGCTCATCCACACCGTGCGCGGGGTGGGTTTCCGGCTGGAGGCCCAGAGGTGATCACCGGGGCCGCCGCACGGCTGCGCGACCTGAGGTGGTTGCTCACCGGGCTCTTCACGGCGCTGAACGCGGTGGGGGTGCTGCTGGTCGCTTGGCTCATGCTCGACCTCGACGCGCAGAAGGGCGAGCAGGCGCTCGACGCCGACCTGGGAAGAGTGCCCCCGCTGGTGGCGCGGCAGCTCGAGCTCACCGATGGCAGGCTCGACACGAGCGGCCTCTTCGGCGACTCGATCACGGTCGAGTGCCCGCAGTTCGCGGTGCTGCCCGCCGGCGACGGCCGGTTCGAACCCTATCTGAGCGGCGCGTCCTGTGTGGACGTCGACCTGGCCGTGCTCAGCGAGCTCGCGGCTGACGCGGTGCGTGCGCGTGTACCTCAGAGTGCCTATGTGCGCGCGGTGGACGGCAAGCTCGTGCGGGCCTACGCCCAGCCGTTCACCAGCGCGGACGGGCCGTACGTCGGTGCCGTCGTCGCGCAGGCGGACGCGCAGCAGGAGAAGGACCGCCGCGACCGGCGGGTGCTGTTCGTGGCGCTGGGCTGCGTGGTCCTCGTCGCCGCGCTCGGCGGCACCGGCCACTTCCTCTCCGGACTCGCGATCAAACCCGCGGCGCACGCGCTCGACCAGCACGAGGAGATGCTCAACGGCATCGCGCACGACCTGAGGAGACCGGTCACCGGGCTGCGGGCGCTCGCGGACACGGCGATGCGCAATCCCGGCAGCATGGGCACGGTGCTGCCGCGCATCGTGCGCCTGTCCAGGTGGATGGGCGGGATCGTGGGCACGCAGCTCATGCACGCCAAGTTCGAGGCCGGTGTGCAGCAGTTGGACATCCAGTCGGTGCAGCTCGACCAGTTCGTCTCCGCCGTCGTCGAGGACATTCCCGCCGAGGGCGCTCGCATCACCTTCACGGCCGTGCCGACCAGGGTGGACGCCGATCCGGTCATGATCGGGCGCGCCGTGGAGAACCTGATCGGCAACGCCATCCAGCACGGCCACCTGCCCGGCACCGCCCCGGTCGTGCACGTGAGCGTCGGCGACGGCCGGGTCGTGGTCGCCGACGAGGGACCGGGTCTCGACCCGGCGGCCGCGCAGCGGGCGTTGCAGCGGTTCACCAGCAGCGGCGGGTCGACGGGACTGGGGCTCTACCTCGTGCAGCGGATCGTGCACGCGCACGGCGGCACGCTCGGCATCTACCGGTCCGAGACCGGCGGGGCGATTTTCGAGATCGCCCTGCCCTCCGGACGGCAGTGAATGTACCGATCCCGGATGTTTCGTGTACCGGCATGGTTACCCTGAGTGCCGTGAGCGAGCGCAAGCACTCCCGCTGGCCGCTGGTGGGTCTGGTCATCGCCGTCGTCACGATCGTGACGCTGGCGCTGACGGGCGCCGCGAAGCACGTGCCCG
>JASLAV010000515.1 GCA_030146905.1 Lentzea sp.
GTGGGCGCCGAAGGCGAGCAGATCGGTGGTGCCGTCCTCGACGAGCTGCAGCTCGCCGGGGCCCGTCGGAGTGGAACCCGTGTCGGGGTTGAGGATGAAGGTGGTCGGCCACGCCGCGCGGAGGCGCTTGGTCAGGTCGCGACCGGCGCGCTCGGCCAGGTGCAGGTAGGCGAGGCCGAGAGCGCCCAGCTCCCGCAGCAACGGCAGGAACGTGACGTCGTGGTCGGGGTCGTCGTTGATGTCGTTCACGGCGGTGCCGGGCGAGATGCGGACTCCGACCCTGTCGGCACCGATGGCCTCGCTCGCCGCCTTGGCCACCTCGACGGCGAACCGGATCCTGCCCTCCACCGAGCCGCCCCACCGGTCGTCACGCCGGTTCGTGTGCGTCGAGAGGAACTGGTTGATGAGGTAGCCGTTCGCACCGTGCAGCTCGACACCGTCGAAGCCGGCCGCAACGGCGTTGCGCGCGGCCGAGGCGTAGTCCTCGACGGTGGCGAGGATGTCGTCCTCGGTGAGCTCCTTCGGTACGACGAAGTCCTGCATTCCGGTGTGGGTGAAGAGCTGTCCCTCGGCCCGCACGGGCGACGGCGCGACGGGGACCAGACCGTCGGGCAGCAGGTCCGGGTGTCCGATGCGGCCGGAGTGCATGAGCTGCGCGAAGATCACGCCGCCCTCGGCGTGCACGGCGTCGGTGACGGATCGCCAGGCGTCCACCTGCTCGGGCGAGTGCAGGCCGGGGGTGTCGGTGTAGCCCTGTCCCTGCACGGAAGGCTGGGTGCCCTCGGTGATGATGAGGCCGGCTCCGGCGCGCTGCGCGTAGTAGGTGGCCATCGACCGGGTCGGCGTCCCGCCGGGGGCGCGGCTCCTGGTCATGGGGGCCATGACGATGCGGTTCTTCAGCGTCTTCCCGGCGAGCTGATGCGGCTCGAAGGCTTTGGCGGGCATTGCGGTTCCTTTGAACGATCTGGTTCGGGAGCTGTTCTCGGCACCGGAGACGGGCGGCGGTGCCTGGTCTGCGGGACCGGCGAGCGACAAGTGATCGTCATGCGCTCCGCCGCATTTTGGGTCGACCAACCCATTAATACCGGACAGATCTGGGTTGCGCAACCCAGTCAAGGGAGTGTGGAGCTGGCGCCCAGGTCACGATGCGGCCGGCGAGCCGGTCGACGAAATTCCCGGTTGACGTGGCGGCTCCGGCGAGGGTCTCCCGCAGGACCGCGTCCAGCGGCGTCGGCCGCACACCGAGGACGGCCTCGGTCTGGGTGGAGTCGATGACGTGCGGTTTCTCGTTGCTGTACAACAACTCGACGAGCTCTCCGAACAGCGGCTGCTGCTGCGCCAAGGTGAGCAGCTCATCGCGGTCGATGCGGCGCAGCTCGGGCGCGGGCATCCCGGCCAGCTCGGCCGCCCGCTCGGCCAGCGCCCGCACCGGCAGGGACGACGTGACCGGCACGTGCCAGGCCCGGCCCCACGCGCGGTCGTCGAGGCTCGCGGCCACGAGCGTGCGGGCGATGTCCTCGGTGTAGCTCCAGCTGTGCGGTACGTCGAGGTCACCCGGATAGGACGCGACCTCACCCGCCAGTGCGGGACCGAGCACGAACACGGCGAAGGGACCTGCCAGGCCCGGACCGAGGAACCCGCCGGCGCGCACCTCGGTGACCCGTGCGCGGCCCGCTTCGTGCGAGGCCAGCGCGTCGAGCCACATCCTTGCCCGGACACGGCCCTTGACCGTGCTGGCGGCCATCGGCAGGTCCTCGGTCATCGGACCGTCGACGGGGCCGTACCCGTAGGTGTTGCCCAGCATCACGTAGCCGGCGCCGGTTCGTTCCACGGCGGTCAGCAGAGCCTGGGCCATCGGCGGCACGTCGACGGCCCAGCGGTCGTACGCGGGGATGGCGCAGTTGACCACGACGCGCGCCCCGTCGACGAGCTCGGTGAGCCGGTCGGTGTCGGTGATGTCGGCGGCGACGCGCGCGACGAGCGGATGCTCGGCGCCGCGACCGCTGCGGGTGATCTGACGGACTCGCTCACCGTTCTCCGCGAACTGACGTGTGGTGGGGAGGCCGGCCGCGCCGGCTCCGGTGACAACCACGAATGACATGACCTCACCCTGCCGAGCTGCGCGGCGTTACAGTAGTGGCTGGAACGCCATAGATCCGGAGGTTCGGGCCATGCACCGCATCGTCGTCATCGCGGTGCCCCCGGTCACCGCCTTCGACCTGTCCATTCCGGAACTGATCTTCACCCCGGTCGAGGCCGGCGGGCGGCCCGCGTACGACATCCGGGTCTGCACGGCGGAGCCCGGTGTCCTGCGGTCCGGCGGTGCGTTCGACGTGTCCGTCCACAGGGGACTGGACGCCGTGGCGGAAGCCGACACGGTGATGGTGACCGGTGGAGCCGGCCGCGAGGACGTCCCGCCGGCCGTCCTGACCGCGCTGCGCGAGGCGGCCGCGGCCGGCAAGCGCATCGCGTCGATCTGCACCGGCGCCTTCGTGCTGGCAGAGGCGGGCCTGCTGGAGGGCAGGCGCGCGACCACGTACTGGGCCAAGTCGGACGTGTTCCGGCGCCGCTACCCCGCCGTGCGGCTCGAACCGGACGTCCTGTTCGTGGAGGACGGTCCGGTTCTCACCTCGGCAGGACTGGCGGCCGGTATCGACCTGTGCCTGCACATGATCCGGTCGGACCACGGCGCGGCGGCGGCCAACGAGGTGGCCCGCCTGGCCGTCGTGGCTCCCGTGCGCCCCGGCGGTCAGGCGCAGTTCATCGAGACTCCGCTGCCCGCCGAGACCGGCGTCTCACTCGCCGAAACCCGGGCCTGGGCCCTGCAGCGGCTCGACCAGCAGCTCACGCTCACCGACCTGGCCCGGCACGCCCACAACAGCGTCCGGACGCTGACTCGCCGGTTCCGCGACGAGACCGGGCTGAGCCCGCTGCAATGGTTGCTGCACCAGCGCGTCATCCGAGCCCGGGAACTGCTGGAGTCCACCGATCTACCGATGGACGTCGTCGCCGCGCGCAGCGGGCTGGGCAGCGCGGACTCGTTGCGCCAGCACCTGGTCCGGCGGGTCGGGCTGACCCCGACGGCCTACCGGCGTTCCTTCACCCGCCAGCCGGAACACCGGTAGCCGTCGTGCGGCGAGTTCAGTTCGCGGACCGGCCCAGCTCGTCGAGGACGTCGAGGTGTCGCGGTTCCCAGCCGAGCACGCGACGCGCCTTCTCCCCTGAGATCTGACTGTTGATGGACCAGTAGTCGGCGAGCGGCGGTGCGCCGAGGGCTTCGGCGAGTTCGTCCTTGCCCAGCGCGACGGTCTTGCCTCCGAGCCCCGCGCCACGGCTGATCGCGGCGGCGACGTCCTGGGTGCGAAGCCCGCTGCGGGACGCGGCGTGGAACAACTCGCCGCCAGGCGCCTTCTCCACGGCCAGAACGTAGAGGTCCGCCAGATCGTCGACGTGGACCAGTGACCACAGGTTGTCGGCCGCCTGCGCCGGGTAGGGAACGGCGCCCAGCTTCTGCCCCGCCGCTCCGATCAGCCACAGGACCGAACGGCCGCCACCGCGCCCGAAGACGTTCGGTGGGCGCAGCGCGACACCACGCAGACCAGTCGCACCGATCACGGCCTTCTCGGTCTCGAAGCGCAGCTGAAGCGCTTGCACCGTAGGAGATTCCGATGCGGCGATGGGGGTCTCTTCGTCGTAGACGATGGAGCCGGTGTCTCCCAGGCCTCCCGTGCCGCTGGTGTAGACGAGCGGTTTGTCACTGCCTTGCAGTGCGGTGATCAAGGTGCGGACGGCCTTCGCTTCCTCGGCACTGGCCGTCACGAAGTCGGCACCGAGGTCGAAGGCGTTCTGGATGACCCCGTCGGCGGCCTGAGCCGCGCCGGTCAGGAGCCGGGTGTCACCGATGCTTCCGCGCAAGGCCTCGGCGCCGAGATCCCGCAGGGCTCGAGCGGAGGCGTCGGTACGGGCGAGTCCCACGACCTGGTGTCCGGCTTGCAGCAACTTCTCGGTGATGACACTGCCGATGTAACCGGTAGCACCGGTCATGAAGATCCTCATGAGATTCCTTGTCATAGTTGGTCGAGCAGGCTTGGTTCGTCGCGTTCTTCCGGCCTGCCAGATGGCCTGAGCGCACAGGTGCCCGGAGCAGCCCTCAGGCCCAGAACGCCTTGACCTCTGCGGCGATCCTCTGGCCCTGGTCGTATCCGGCTCGTGCGCAGATCGCGCGGGAGTCGGGGTCGAGGAGGTTCCGCAGTCCGACCTGGGAGGCCTCGTCCGGCG
>JASLAV010000579.1 GCA_030146905.1 Lentzea sp.
GGCCCCGGACCCGGACATGCCCCGAGCAACGAGCGTGGCCTCCCAGAGCGGCAGCTACTGGGCCCACCTGGCGGATATCCGTACGGCGTGGCAGCGAACCTTCCTGACCCGCGAACTGCGGGCCGCACTCCTGCTGACCTACGGCTGGGGCTGGACGCAGGAGGAGATCGCCGAGCACGAACGCGTCAGCCAGCGCGCGATTAGCAAGTGCATCGCCCGCGGACTGGAGCTGCTCACCGACCGCTTGAACTGCGCCGCTGCCTGATACATAAACGCCCTCGCGCGGAACATCTGCGCGAGGGCGTTGTTCAAATAGGGTCGGACGATGTCGGCGGCTGCCCAGGCGCTGGCTGATCAACTGGCGGCGGTTGGATTGGCAACGGCTGCTCCAGCGGAGGCATCCCGGCCTGACGACCCCAGGGGGGCGCAAGGGCCCTGACCAGCTCAATGACGGTGGAGCCTAGGGTTGCCAGGACACCTACCAGCAACTCTTTAAGCGCCAAGATGTTGCGCTCACGCTGCCTACCTCTTGAGCCGCGTGTCGCAATGGCAAGTAGCAGTGCAGTACCGAGAACAGTGATGATCACCAGCGCGGTGGCGACAAGATAAATTTCAAGCGGGGACACGCCGCATACGCTAGCGGGTACACGGGTCCACCATCCGTAGTAAAGCTACTACCCCTGCCCTGGCCCGTCAACTCCGAACGAGGTAACCCAAATGGACGTCACTACGGACAGTCAGAATATCCGCCGTCGACCCACTCTCCGACCCATCCCAGGTGACGCTGAAGCCGCATCCTGCGTAGCATTACCCCACGATTCGAGCAATGCAGTGACGCAGAGTTAAAGTGACCTCACCGCAGAAACCGACATGTGATTCAGGTCACACCCACTCGATAGTGGAGATTTCTGCATCTCAGGACCGCCGGAGCAGTAGTTCCGAGCCCGAAACGCCAGTGACTCCCCCGGCCCAGGGGGAGTCACTGGCTGACAGCTAGCACCGGTTGCCTAGGGCAACCGGTGCTGCATCCAACGACGGGCCGCGTTCGTGGCAGGGGTATTCGTGAACCTGCGCTCCCACAGTCGCACCAGGGATGCGCAGTACGCCGTGATCGCCTCCGCCGGGGCCGCTGTGAACCCGTCGATCTGGCCCGCCCACTTCTCCGCGGCCTGGGGTTCGTGCCCGGCTGCGATGAGGCGGATCACCAGGAACGCGGGGTCGATCCAGGCGGCCCCAGTTCGCCACCATGCCCAGTCGATGACCCGCGCTCGATCCGACACGAGGAAGTTCAACGGGTTCAGGTCGGAGTGGACCATGCCCTCCCCGTCCATGTACTCAGGCGCACGGGCCGCCCAGGTGGTGAGCAGCTCGGCGTTCGCCGTCGACCACGGGTCAGCGTCGGCGGGGAGCTCGAACCGGCCCCCCTCCTCGACCATCCGCCTCCACTGGGCGGCTATCGGGCGTCGCGCTACGGACTTCGGCGGCGGCGATGTGTGGCTGATCTCGACCACCGCGTCCGCGATCAGCGGCAAGTCCGGTGAGTCGGGGGACAGGTCGGCGTGCTGCCCGGAGACGTGCTCGAAACCGAGCAGCAGCCAACCGTCCACCTCGATGTCCCACAGCAGACGAGGGGCGAGCCGTTCGGGCAGGAACGGGCTCACCGCGATCTCGTTGCGGTGCATCCACGCTGATGGCGAATCCGCCGTGATCCCCTTGCAGAACACGAGGCCGGAATCGGTTGACAGCGTTGCCGACAATTCGGAGCTGCGTCCGGCATCGGGCGACTTCGCCGTCAATACCTCTCCGACCTCGCGCTCTACGGCGCGCTTTGCACCTTCGGGCAAGTCGTCCCATTCACGACGTTTCGTCATCTCTCCTCGTTCTCGGGCTACTACCCGATCGTCGCCAGCGTGCGGGCCGCCGCGCCGCCGCCGTCGCCACCCTGGCCGCAGTTGGTGCACCCGGCGTGGCACTGGGTGCAGTCCCCGAAGCCGGTCGCCCACAGCGTCGGGTCCACCTCGAACCCGGCGGCCCGCATGGCGTCCACCGTAGGGGCGAGCATCTTCGCCGTGTCGGAGGGTGTTGCGCGCGGCGGGGCGAACTCCTCCGGCACGTGGTGCAGGAAGTGACCGGCGACCCGTTCGCAGAACTCGGCGTAGTCCACCGTGTTCAGGATGAACTGGTGCCACCCCAGGTCAACGCGCAGACTCGGGCGGAAGTGGCCCTCGGGGTTGTCGGCGCACACCTTCAGGAAGGCAACCGTGGCGTCCACGATCCGGACTGCCTCGTCACCGGTCATCCCCGCGTGCTCGTTGATCAACTGCCGCACCAGTCGTCCGTGGACCTCGGTGGAGATCAGTCCGTGTCCGTGTGTGGACGATGTCATTCGATCCTCCTACTCGCATCGCATGTGCCCACTTCAACCAGTGGGCAATGAAATCCTTGCGCTGCGCTTATGGACCACAACAGGTGCATTAGAGTGAATGCGTCGAACCACCCGATTGGACATGCAACCAGAATGCACGGAAAACCTCCCCTCGTCATTGAGAGGAGGTTTTCCGTATGAAATCCAGGTATCAGTGCAGCACGAGAAAGAATCCCGCCAAATGGTCTCCCTTCAGTAGACGCGGGGCGCGTTCCGCGTATCGGACGCGGTCTAGGGGGTGCTGCGAGGCGAGCTGCGCCCGCCTCCTGCGGCGAGGGCGCTTGCGCCCTGGCGCTTCAGGATGTCGGCGATGGTGCGGTCGTTGGTCTGGTGCCTGTGTGCCACCGTCGCCGGGGCGGCCCCGCCGACCTGGATTCCGGAGGCAATCGCCCTTTCTGCCGCGACTCGAATCGGGTCGTCGAGCTCCCGCGAGCGGATCTGCGGCCAGTACGGACGTGCGGGGTTGAACGGCTTCCGGGCGCATCCACGACCGATGGCGCGGCTCAGGAGCTCAGGAGCGATCCTGTGGCGGTCGGACAGCTCCGCCTGTGTCGCCCCTCGAAGCCATAGCTCGGCGAGCAGATCCTCGCCTGCCACCTTCCGCGGGGCAGTGTGCTTGAGCCCGTGGATTTGCGGCCCGATCGGGCGCGAGGGGTCGAGCTCGGCCTCCCCTGAAGTCGGGGCCATCGCCGTCCTCCTGTCCTCGGTCGCTGCGGCGTGCGCGGCGCACCTGATCAAAAAAGAGCGCGAGGCGAGCGGCTGCACCGAGCCGTCGCGGCACGGCGGACGGGCGCTCGACCCACCTCTCGCTCATGGAGAACCCTCGTTGGAGGGTTCGGGCCTGGGGTCAGGGAGGGCGTGCTTCGTGGCCGCGGCCCGCAGCCGGAATACAGGGAGCGGACTGGAGCTGCCCACGGGCCGGATCGCGCGGTTGTAGCCGAGCTTCGCGAACAGCGGCTTGATGCCCGGCGGAGCCTCGGAAGGAACGTCCGGAGCCGAGGACTCCGTGGGTTCGGGCAGGGTGATCAACGCCCGGATGACGTGGATCGGCTCGGCTTCGAGGGCGTAGAGCGTCCAGTCGGGCGCGAGGAAGTCGCCTTCGTCGGGCACCAGGGCCCGGTAGCCGAAGGCGAAGTCCTCGTTGATCAGCGCGATGACGTCCGTGACGCCCAGGCCCTTCCACCTGCGGTAGGCGGCCAGAACCTCGGGGCGCTCCCGGTTGGGCCAGTAGACGAAGGCCCACTGCCGCCGGGCGGTCTCGGCGATCCACTCGTCGAGGAGCTTCGAGTCCATGTGCGTGGCGGTCGTCATCGCGACAGACCCAGCAGACCGCGGACAGCCCGCGGCAACGCCCGCGCGCACTCCTGGCAGCCGGTAGCCCAGTAGTGCGCGAGCGCGCCCACGCCGAACACGGCCAGCACGGCTACGCCTCCGGCTATCGCGCCCAGAACACCGCTTGTCAGTTCCATGCTGTTCACCTCCAGGGGCTGGCGAGGCGGGGGCCTCCAGCGGCGCCCAGCTCGGGCAGCACGCCGCGGGGAGAGCCCCCGCCTCGCGTTGTGCGGGCGGGCAGGGGCGCCCTTGGGACGAGCGCTCCGGGGCACGAGGGACACCTGACGGCGCATCACCCCGAGGCGCTACGGTTGCCCCTGCCCGCATATGCAGACGCTACCATTTGCGGAACCGCAAATATAGGGTCTGCGTTCGGGTGACGTCGATGCGAAATGCGTTACGCACAGTGGCTAAGGTGCAGTTATGGCGGTAGGGACCACGCGAGCGAAGCGGCGACTCGGGCGACACGTTCGTCCGATCATGGAGCGCGCCGGACTCAAGGCCGGGGACGTCGCGAAGACGTCCAAGACGTCGCGGGACACGGTGGACCGGATGCTCGCTGGCGCGCACCTGCCGCGCTACACGACGCTCGTCGCCATCCTGACCTTGCTGCGGGCCACGGAAGCCGAGATCGCGGAAGCGACCGCACTGTGGGAACGCGCCAACAAGACCGCCGTGCAGATCGAGAACGCTGACGTGTTGGCGCCGTCCTACCTGCGCTTCAGGATGGACGAAGGCGAAGCCAGGCTGGAGCGCACGCTCGACCAGCAGCTCATCCCCGGCCTGTTCCAGCTCGGCCGCTATGCCGAGGAACTCGGCGAACGCGCGAAGCTGCTGACCGCCGGGCCGGGCTGGACGGCAGCGGCAGCGGCTGAACGCGACGACCGACGAAGCCTGCTCGACCGGGAGGAGCCGTTCCTCGTGGACTCCTTGATCGACGAGTCGGCGCTCTACCGGGTCGTCGGCGACCGCACGCTGATGGCCGAGCAGCTCGACATCCTCGCGGAGAAGTCGACCAAGGAGAACGTGACGATCAGGATCATCCCGTTCGAGCGGGGTAGCTACGGACTGCACTACGGCGCACTGACGCTGCTCCACTTCCCCGAGCCCGACGAGCCGGTCTCGGCCTACGTCGAGGAGCACACGGGGGTCCGGGCAGTAGAAGATGCGGAAGAAGTGGACAGGCTCGTCGCGACCTGGGACGGCGCGGCGGAGCTCGCGCTCGACCCCGAGCAGTCCGCGGAGCGCATCAGAGAAGTGAGGGACACTAGATATGCAGCGTGATGACGAGCTGAGCTGGAGGAAGTCCAGGCGCAGCACAAGCAATGCCAACTGCGTTGAAGTGGCGTTCACCGGCGCTGACGAGACGCGCGTCCGGGACACCAAGAAGCGCGATGGAGGCACGCTGGGGTTCTCCGCCACGGCGTGGCAGGCGTTCCTGGAGGTCCACAAGACCAAGTAGCGAGTAACCGGAGAGTGACGAACAGACGGGGCACCTCGGTCACGGGGTGCCCCGTCGTCGTGCCTGGGGCTGTCGCGCCTTCGGCTGCGTGCGAGCCCTCTCCCAGCACGTTCCCATCGTGTTCCGACGGAGAGATCATCTTTCCCATCCGCGCAGGTCAGGATAGGTGTGTATACCGCCCTCCGGAGGCGGGAGCGCAGGTTCGAATCCTGCCGGGGGCACATCGTTCCGCCAGCACGAAAAGGCCCTTGACCAGCGCGAACGCGGTCAAGGGCCTTACTCGTCCGTCCACCCGTGTTCGAGTTGCCGCCCGCGGTTCGGGTAGTGGGGAGGGCGGTCGGTCAGAACGAGATGGCCAGGTGGGCGAGGGTGGTGGATCCGGTGGTGCTTTCCTCGGCGCTGAACACGTGCAGGAGCAGGCCTGTTTCGCCGGTGGTGGCGGGGATGTGCAGGGTTTCGCAGTCCAGGGTGGGGATTCCCGCCTCCGGGTGGCGCACCCGCTTGCGGCCGGCGCCGCACGTCACCACTTCGCCGCTCGACCAGACGCGGCGGAAGTCGGGGCTGCGGCAGGACAGGTCGGTGATCAGGGTCGCCAGGGCGTGGTCGGTCGGGTAGAGGGCCGCGGCGACACGGAGTCGGCCCGCGGTTTCCGCGGCACGGTCCGGGTGGAGGGTGCGCGAGGCCGGGTCCAGGAACAGGAACTTCGCGTTGTTCCGGTCGTGGCGGGCGGGGTCGGACAGGCCGCCGAGCAGTTCCGCGCCCAGGTCGTTCCACGCCACCGCGTCGAGGCGGTGGTTCGTCACGACCGCCGGGAAGTCGCCCACGGC
>JASLAV010000590.1 GCA_030146905.1 Lentzea sp.
GCGGCCACGGCGTAGGGACGGGGCCGGTCGGCCGAGCCCCGCGCGATGAAGAACCAGTGCTCCAACGCCGTCGCCTGCCGCCACAGCGCGATCTGCGCGGTCGTGTCTCCCGCCGGCGCTGCCTTGACCGCCTCGTCGAGGCGGTCCAGCGCGGCGACCATCTCGGGGTCGTTGTCCGTCGTCATCGGGTTCTCTCTCGTCTGCTCAGCTGTCCGCGGCGGCGGTCGCGACACGGAACGCGCGCACCCGCCCGGTCCGGGACCGGAGACGAGCATGCCGTCGACCACTGCGGTTGGACGGTCGAACACGTCGACTCGGTTCCTCCTCACAGCGACTCCTCAAAGGACGGAGCGGATGGAGGCACACCCTGACCCTCACCACCGGTGTGATCCACGAAGGACTTCGCCTCAGCTTCGATGAGGTCTCACAGCAGCAGGAGTTCCACCTTTGACGCCCGCACCTCCGGGCGCGTCGGGTGAATGGTGGTCGTGCTGCGCGACGCCGAAGACGGACACCGTGGCGAGCGAAAACCCCGAACTTCCTGCTCATACCGCGAAAAGTCGCACCTGCCCCCGGTCACGGAACAGCAGCCGTTCTCGGCAGACGCGGACGCTCAGCCGTATCCGAAGACGGATCGGCGAAGACCCTCCGCCTCATCAGGGCCGAGCCACACGAGCTCGAACTCCTGCCCGTACCAGTCGACCTTGTTCGCGGTCAGCTCGGCCAAGACCTCGTCGTACTCGGGATCGGCGCGGTCGGAGAACTCCCATCCCCCGCCGTCCGCGGAACGAACGGCAGCATCGAGGTAGACGTACACCTTCGGAAACCGCTTCCTGCCCCGGCGAGCGACCACCTCCTCGACGCGGACCGCCAGGTAACCGCCCGCCCCGGTCGACGAGGTGAGCTCAGCGACCTTGCCGTCGAACGCGAGCACTCTCTCCTCGTCGCTCATCACGCCTGAACCGCGTCGTAGAACGACTTGGCAAGCTCCCGCACCGGCCCCCGACACGCCTGCGACCTCGGCGCGGGCCTGTCGGCGTGCTTGTGCTCAAGGAGCAGCACGGCGTTGACGTCGAGGATCATCAGCACACAGCTGCCCTTGTCCTCAGGCATCAGCCACTTCGCTTTCTCGCCGACCTCCACGTCCTCAGCCGCACCGTCGTCGGTTGGATCCGAGCCAGGCTTGGCTGTCACGTCGTACGCTTCACGGGCCTTGATCGCTCCTCTGCCGGCACGGGCCGGGGACGACACGTCCCCGAATTCATCGCGCCACGCTGACACCTGCAGGTTCACCCGTGGCCAGTCCGGGATGCGCTGGAACTCACATCCGGTGAGCATGTAGGAGGCCGTGGGGCTCTCGTCGCCGGACCGGAACGGCGGCAGACCCGGCACCCTCTGCGTCACATCCCGGCAGGTCGGCAGAGCCCTGTACTTGGCGGGGGCGAGCGACGTGGCGGAGGTCGGCCGCGCGATGGACATGCCCTCCGCCTTACCGGTCACCGCGCCACCACCGGTGCACGCCGCCGCACTCAACGCGAGCACCACCACTCCCGCGATCCCGGCGAATCGGTCCACTGCGTCCCCAGCCCCTTCCACGAGTAGCCAGCGCAGGATCGGCAATTAGACCGGAGTTGGCTCATGAGCACGCACAAAGGCACCTGAACCAGTGACAGCGTCTCGACCGGGCGACACATACGCCTGTTTCGCGGGCATCGGCACTCCTGCGCCAGTTCTGCCACATCGGGCGCAACCGTCCACAACAGACGGACAAAACAAGATCGCCCGCCAGACCTGTTCACTCAGGTCGACGGGCGATTCGCATGCTGTATCAAATTGTGGAGCTGAGGGGACTCGAACCCCTGACCCTCACACTGCCAGTGTGATGCGCTACCAGCTGCGCCACAGCCCCTTGAAGGTCCACGTTCCCGGGAGGTTTCCCTCTCGATCTCGTGTGGCAATACCGTACATCACCCCCGCCCCAAGATGAAAATCGGGGGTATCCAAACCGCATTCGGCCTGGTAGGACCGGGTGATGACCGCCGAAGAGCCGTTCGACCCCAAGATCGAGTGCATGGACCCCGAGGCCCGTCGTGAGCTGCAGGAACAGCGCTTGCGAGACCTCGTCGACCGCCTCCTCGGCACCGACAACCTCCAGGGCTCGCGACTCAGGGAAGCCGGAGTGACTCGCGGCACAGACGTGCGCCTCGACGAGATCCACCTGCTGCCCACGATCACCAAGCAGGACCTGTGGGACCACTACCCGTTCGGCCTCCAGATCGCGGCACAGGAGGACGTCGTCTGCGTCCACGGGTCGTCGGGCACCGGCGGCCGGCCGACACTCATCCCCTACACCGCCCACGACGTCGAGATCTGGGCCGAGGTCATGGCCAGGGCGTTGAAGGGCGCTGGTGCGACCGCGAGGTCGATCATCCACAACGCTTACGGCTACGGGCTTTTCACGGGCGGGCTCGGTGTGCACCACGGTGGTCTCAAGCTGAAGGCCACGGTCATCCCCATGTCCGGCGGCATGACCGAGCGGCAGGTGCGGCTCATCAACGACCTCAAGCCCGACGTGCTGTGCTGCACGCCTTCGTACGCGTTGAGGCTCGCGGAGGACCTCCGGGAGACCAGCATCCAGGTCGGTGTCTTCGGCGCTGAGCCGTGGACCGAGGAGATGCGGCAGGAGATCGAACGACGGCTCGGCATCAGGGCGTTGGACATCTACGGGCTGTCCGAGGTGATCGGGCCGGGGGTGGCGTGCGAGTCCCTTGACTCCGAAGGGCTTCTCAACATCGCCGAGGACCACTTCTACCCGGAGACCGACCAGGGCGAGCTCATCTTCACCACGCTCACCAAGACCGGCATGCCGCTTCTGCGGTACCGCACGGGCGATGTGGCGACGCTGCACGAGCCGGCGGGACGGCGCACCCTCCGGCGCATGAGCAAGCTCAAGGGGCGCAAGGACGACATGCTCGTCATCCGCGGCGTCAACGTGTTCCCCACCGAGATCGAGGCGGTCGTGCTCGACCACGCGAGCCCGCACTACCTGATCGTCGAGGACCGCCGCACCACCACGGCGCAGCTGCACGTGGCGGTCGAGTCCACACAGGACATCGGAGAACGGCTCGGCAGCCAGCTCAAGGAACGTCTCGGCATCACGTGCCAGGTTCACGTCCTGGCGCCGGGCAAGCTGCCGCGTGCGGAACAAGGAAAAGCACAGCGCCTGGCCCGGTGGACCCAGGGCCAGGCGCCGATCGACGGTCTTACCTAGCCAGGTCGGAAAGCCAGTTCTTGTTGTCCAGGTCGACGAGCTTGCCGCCCGACGCGACGCTCGGCGTGCCGCGGAAGCGGCCCGTCTCGGAGTCGCGGAGAACGGGGTCGTTGCTGGTCTTGGACATCAGCTCGTCGAGCTGCGCCTTGTAGGTCTGGTTCTGCACGCACGACTCGAAGCCGGGAGACGTGACGCCGACCTCCTTGCCCAGCTTGATGAGCTGGTCCCTGGTGTAGCCGGCCTCGCCCTCCTCGGGCTGCTTGGCGAACAGGGCCGCGTGGAACGCGTTGAACTTGCCGTCGTCGGCCACGCACAGGGCCGCGTTGGCCGACTCGGTCGAGTAGCCCTCCGGCTCGGAGAGGCGGTTCAGCATCGGCAGGATGTTGTAGCGGATCTTGACCTTGCCGTCCTCGACCGCCTTCTTGATCTCGGTCCCGTAGGTCTTCTCGAAGGTGCCGCAGATCGGGCAGAGGAAGTCCTCGTACACGTCGACGGTCACGGTGGCGGTGTCCTTGCCCACCACCACGGTGCTGCCGTCGCGGACGGAGGGTGCCGAGATCGTGTGGTCGGCCGGTGCCAGCGGGATCGCCGCGTCCGGCGAGGGACCTGAGGACCTCGACTGGAACACGACGTAACCGATGACGGCGATGGCCAGCACCGCGACGACGGCGACGCCCGCGATGACCTTGGTCCTGTCGGTACCGCCGCTCGTGCCCCTGGCCTGGGTCACCGCACGCGCGGCCTGCTTCTTCTTCCGCGCACTGCGCTCTGCTCCACCCACGGCGACGAGGGTAGCGACACAAACTAAAAGAAAGCTGAGCGGGCGATCACGCTTCCGGGTGACGTGGTTTGCCGCCGACGCGTTCGCCGGTCGGAATCTCGGCGCTTTCGTCGAGGGCACCGCACTCGGGCGCGACGGCGGTGGCCGTGTGCTCTTCCTCGTGCGTGGGCAGGGTCTCGGGAGCGGTGAACCAGAAGAGCACGGAGAGCAGCAGCGCGGCGCCGGTGATGGCGAACGACGCCCCGAAGCCGAACGAGTCGGCCAGCAGGCCCGCGCACATCGGACCGATGATCGCGCCCAGGTCCGTCACCATCTGGAAGCCGGCGAGGACGGGGCCGCCCTTGCCGCGCGCGCCGATGACGTCGGCCACGACGGCGTTCTGCGGCGGGTTCAGCAGGCCCGCGCCCATGCCCGCGATCAGCGACGCGGCCATGAACGTCCACAGGTCGCCGGTGAAGCCCATCCAGACGGTCGCGACGCCGCTCACCAGCAGGCCGACGATGGCGACCGGTTTGCGGCCGCGGGTGTCGGCGAGCCTGCCGGACACGAACAGCATCGCCGCGTTGCCGGCGGCGAAGACGGACATCGAGATGCCGGCGACGGCAGGGCTGTGCTTCAGCGCCTCGATGACGAACACGGGCACCAGCGAGATCCGGACGCCGAACACCGCCCAGCCGTTCGCGAACCCGGAGGCCAGAGCGGCCCGGTAGGCGCCGTGGCGGACGGCCTCGCGCACGGTCATGGGCGTCTCGGTGTTGGTCCTGTCGATCTCCACCAGCGTCGACCGCCGCAGGAAGAACCAGACCACGAACGCCGCGATGCACAGCAACACGCCGTACGACACGAACGGCACCCACAGGCCGAACGGCACCAGACCGGCGCCCACGATCGGCCCCGCGATGTTGCCGACGAGGAAGCCCGCGGCCCACATCCCGGACGCCCGCCCGCGCATCGGCGCCGGCGTGATCCGGATCAGCAGGCCCAGCGCGGCGACCGTGAACATCGTCGACCCGACGCCCGCGAGCGCGCGCCACGACAGCATCTCGGCGTAGCTCGTCGCGAACCCGCACATCGCCGTGCCCACGGCGACGATGAGGATGCCGACGATGTAGACGCGGGGCTCGCCGAACCGGTTGACCAGCTTGCCGCTCATCGGCGCGAACGCCAGCCGGACGAACGCGAAAGCGCTGATCAGAGCCGCCA
This sequence comes from Lentzea sp., assembly GCA_030146905.1. The sequence goes on from JASLAV010000590.1 coordinate 5,256, forward strand.
CCGCTGTGTGACCCACACCGAACGAAGCCGCGTACACCGGCAAAACGGGTGCCACGATCCCGAACCCGACGGCGATGATGAAACTCGCCGCCACCAGAACCCACACCTCGACCGGCAACCGCTCGCGCACAAAGCCTCCCTTAGCCCTGCTAAGGATATGTCACGCAACAACTAAGTATTCAGTCGAGCAGCTCATCGACTCTGCGTACATATGCCGTGACCGGATACGCCGCGACGAACCCGCACGCCTCGGCGAACCGCTCCCCAGGCCCCTCGTCCACTTGCGACGCGACCAGCATCGCCCCGGCGGACCGCAGGACGGAGACGGCGGACACCACCAACGACCGCCCGACGCCCCGGCGCCGGCGTGCCGGACGCACCACGCACTGCTCGACCAGGCCCACACCGCGTTCGGCGAACCCCGACACGAACCCGCCGATCCGGTCGCCGTCGTCCACCACCAGCAACGAGCACCGCGGGTCGTCCAGCCGGTGCCCGAGCCACCGCGACAGCCGTTCGCGGTTCCCGACCAGCTCGTCCGAGAGCAGCTCGACGATTCCGGGCAGGTCCGCGTCGAGAGCGCGTCTGACCTCGGCGGACGGTGCGGCAGACCCGCGGTGGACGACGGTCTGCAGCTCTTCGACCGCGTACCAGCCGGAGTCGTCGGCGATCCCCTCGATCTCGTCCACGGTCGTCGGCGACGCGTACACGACGGCCTCTGCCCGCCCCACGTCCGCGAACGTCTGCTCGAGCTGCAGCAGCGTGGACGCGACCTCGACCGACGTCCCGTCCAGCGCGCAGCCGAAGTTGCCGGACGGCAGCGGGTTCTCGCGGTTGATCACCACCGCGGCGCTGCCGACCTTGCCGACCCTGCCGTACCTCACCGCCCCCGACGCGAGCCGTGCGCCTTCCACCAGGATCGCGAGCGACCTCGACTGGTACGGGTCGAGCAACTCCGGGTCGTCCGGGTCGCGCAACGGGTCAACCAACGCGGCGGTCCTTCCACTGAGCACCTGGACGCAACGCGCAGTCCAGCAGGAACACCCCGATGGTCGCCCACGACAACGGGGCCAGCACGGCGGAGATCTCCGGCTGGCCGGCCCGCCGCACGAACTCCCGGTGCGACACGGCCTGTGCGACCCAAGCCAACCACGACCACGGCGAGCGCCACCGCAGGACCGGGACGAGCCCGTACGCGAGGTGCAACACACCTGCGACGAAGAGCAGCACCCGTCCCCACGGCCCGAACATCTCCCGGGCCGCCGGCTGGATGCTCTTGCGCAGCGACCGCCAGCAGCTCCCGAGCGTGCCGATCCCCGAGGTCGTCAGCAGCATCGAGGCGTCGATGAACCACACCACGCCGCCGGAGTCCCTGACCGACGTGGCCAGCCCCACGTCGTCCGCGTGGGTCCCCGCCAGCGCCTCCCAGCCACCGGAGGCGGCGAACACCGACCGCCGCACGAGGACGCAGTGCCCGACCGCGAGCGCCTTCGCACCGCGACCGTCCGGCGGCGAGCCCTCGAACACCAGCGAGTTGAACGCGGGCAGCAGGAACCACCACGCCGCCCCGGAACCCCGGCCCGACGACGACACGAGGTCCGCGCCCAGATCGTCCGCCGACGCCAGCAGCCGTCCCACCAGGTCGGGTGCGCACGTCACGTCGGCGTCCACGAACAGCAGCCACTCCTCGTCCCGGGCGGCGGCGACACCGAGGTGCATCGCGTGCGTCTTGCCCGCCCAGCCCTCCGCGGGACCGAACGAGGAGATCACCTCGGCGCCGAGCGACCGTGCGACGGCGGCCGTCGTGTCCGACGAAGCGTCGTCGACCACCACGACGCGGACGCCGGGCTGCCCGACCAGGCCGGGCAGCAACGACGGCAGGGTCGCCTCCTCGTTGCGCGCCGGCACCACCGCCAGCACGGACGCGGTCTTCGACGACGCCGACACCTCCGGCACGTGCCGCCATTGCGCCACGTTCCTCCCCGACCGCAGCAACGACACGACGGCGGACACCGCGCTGATCATCCCCATGCACCCACCCTGGCACAGGGTCCTGCGAAACTGGCGGTGTGCAGCTGCCCGATCTCCCCGTGAAGGCCGTTCTCCCCGAGCTCATCGAGACGCTCGGCGAGCACGGCGCGGCAGTGCTCGTCGCGCCGCCGGGAACCGGCAAGACCACGCTGGTCCCGCTGGCGCTGGAAGGCAGGATCGTCGTCGCCGAACCGCGCAGGATCGCCGCCCGCGCCGCCGCCGCACGCATGGCGAGCCTGCTCGGCGAACCGGTCGGCCACACCGTCGGCTACTCGGTCCGCGGCGACCGCAAGACCAGCAGGCACACCCGCGTCGAGGTCGTCACCAGCGGTCTTCTCGTCCGCAGGCTCCAGCACGACCAGGAGCTCAAGGGCGTCGGCACGGTCCTGCTCGACGAGTGCCACGAGCGGCACCTCGACGCCGACCTGCTCCTCGCGCTGCTCCTGGACGCCAAGGCCGGTCTGCGCCCGGACCTGAGGATCCTCGCCACGAGCGCGACCGTTGCCGCACAACGGCTCTCCGACCTGCTCGGCGCCCCTGTCCTGCACACCGAGTCCCGCATGTACCCGACGGAGATCACCTACGTCCCGTCGGTGCGCAAGGAGCACATCGAGAACACCGTCGCCAGGGCCATCACCATGGCGTTGTCCGAAGTGGACGGTGACGTGCTCGCGTTCCTGCCGGGCGTCAGGGAGATCCACCGCACGGCGGCCCTGATCAACGCGGAGACCGTGGTCCTGCACGGCCAGCTCAACGCCCAGACCCAGGACGCCGCGCTGAAACCCGGTCCGCACCAGCGGGTCGTGCTGGCCACGAGCATCGCCGAGTCCAGCCTCACGGTCCCCGGCGTGCGGGCGGTCGTGGACGCGGGCCTCGCACGCGTGCCGCGCGTCGACCACCGCAGGGGTCTCGCCGGCCTCGCCACGATCCGCGTCTCCCAGGCCGTGGCGGAGCAACGCGCCGGTCGAGCGGGACGTGAGGCGCCCGGCCGCGTCTACCGCTGCTGGCCGGAGCACGAGCACTCGACGCTCCCCCGCTACCCGGAACCCGAGATCCGCACCGCGGACCTGACGAGGCTCGCCCTGGAGCTCGCGGTGTGGGGAACCCCGGACGGCACGGGCCTGAACTGGTGGGACGCCCCGCCGGAGGGCGCGCTGAAGGCCGCGCAGGAGACGCTCACCGCCATCGGCGCGCTGGAACCGGATCGCCGCGACCGCATCGCGAGCGTCGGCCTGCACCCACGTCTCGGCCGCGCCCTCATCGACGGCAGCGCGCTCGTGGGCAACCGCACCGCCGCCGAGGTGGTGGCTCTCCTCGACGACAGCACGCACCCCGCCACGAGCGACCTCGCGACCGCGCTGAGGTCCCCCGGCAAGTGGCGCAAGGAAGCCAAGAAGCTGGAGAAGCTCGGCTCCAACCCGGAGGGCAACGGCGACCCCGCGCTCGTCGTCGCCCTCGCCTACCCGGAGCGGCTGGCGAAACGCCGTTCCAAGAAGAGCAACGTCTACCTGATGGCCAACGGCACGGCCGTCGAGCACACCGACTCGCACTCCGAGTGGCTGGCGGTCGCGATCGCCGACCGCGAACCGGGCAGCAAGCACGGCCGCATCCGCCTCGCCGCCCCCGCCGACGAGGACCTCGCCGTCACCGCCGCCCAAGCGCTCGTGCACACCGTCGACGACATCCGGTGGAACGGCGACGTCATCGCCAACGAGGTCCGCAAGCTCGGCGCGATCACCCTCGGCGAACGCCCTCTCCACGACCTGGCCAAGTCGCAGCAGGCACTCCGCCTCGGTCTGGAGACCGAGGGCCTGGGCCTGCTCAAGTGGACCGACAGCGCCCTGCGCCTGCGCGAACGGATGGCGTTCCTGCACAGGACCCGCGACTGGCCGAGCGTCGAAGACGAGGACCTGGTCCGCGCGATCGACCTCGGCAAGGCGAAGAAGCGCTCCGACCTGGCCAAGATCGACACGACGGCGCTGCTGAGGAGTCTGCTGCCGTGGCCGGAGGGAGCGGAGCTCGACCAGCTCGCACCGGAGCGCATCGGGCAGGGCAAGGTCGACTACACGCAGGACCAGCCCGTCCTGTCCGTCCGCATCCAGGACGCCATGAAGTGGGCGGACACGCCGCGCATCGCGGGAGTCCCGGTGGTGGTGCACCTGCTCTCCCCCGCCGGCCGTCCGACCGCCGTGACCAGCGATCTCCGGTCGTTCTGGCGCAACGGCTACCTCCGCGTGCGCAGCGAGCTGAAGGGCAGGTACCCCAAGCACCACTGGCCGGAGAAGCCCTACGACAGGAGCAGGTGAACGACCGGCGTCGGATTCCGCGATTTCCACGCGGGCGGGGAACGCACGGCGGATGATGCACCGGCGGCAGCGCGTTCGCCGTGGAGGTCGTCGAGGAGGAACTGGCGCGGTGAGAAGGATCTGGGACGACGCGGTCCGCACGCTCGGGGGCACACCCGACGCGGGCGATCTGATGGAACGCTATGCCGAGCCACACCGGTCGTACCACAACACCTTCCACGTGGTCTGCGTCGTGCGCGACTCGTCGGCGCTGGCCGACGCGTTCGCGTTCACGACAGAGGAACGCGCGGTGCTCGCACTGGCGGCCTGCGCGCACGACGTGGTCTACGACGGCAAACCGGGTGAGGACGAACGCGCGTCCGCGACATGGGCCCGCGAACGCCTGACCGGCGTGGACGAACGGCACATCGCCCGCGTCGAGTCGCTGGTCCTGGCCACGATCACGCACTCGTCCGACGACCCGCTGGCGCACGTGCTGCTCGACGCCGACCTCGCCATCCTCGGCTCGGAGCCGGGGCACTACGACCGCTACAGCGCGGCCGTGCGCCAGGAGTACTCGCAGTACGACGACGCGACGTGGCGGGCGGGCAGGGCGAAGGTGCTCAGGACCCTGCTCGACCGCGAGGACCTGTACGTGACCGAGCCCGCGCGGCAGCGGTGGGACGACGCCGCGCGGACCAACCTCGCCCGCGAGCTTCAGTCGCTGGCCTGAACCTCCAGGCGCGCCTTCCGCACGCTGTACCCGAAGTAGACGACGAACCCGAGCACCATCCAGCCGAGGAACGCGACCCACGTGTCGAGCCCGAGGCTGAACATCATGTAGACGCAGAACGCCAGGCCCAGCAACGGCGTCACCGGCGAGAACGGCACGCGGAAGCCGCGCTGGCGGTCCGGCTCCGTGCGGCGCAGGATGATCACCGCGATGTTGACCAGCGCGAACGCGAACAGCGTGCCGATGCTGGTCGCGTCGGCCAGCGACCCCAGCGGCACCAGCGCGGCGAGCACGGCGATGAACAGGCCGACGACGACCGTGTTGGCGAACGGCACACCGGTGCGCGAGTTGAGCTTCGCGAAGATGGACGGCACCAGCCCGTCGCGGGACATGGCGTACAGGATGCGCGTCTGTCCGTAGAGGACGGTCAGCACCACCGACGTCGTCGCGACCACGGCACCGATCGACAGCAGGATCGGCCAGATCGACCCGCTGACGTTGTCGGTCAGCACCCGGCTCAACGCGGCCTCGGTGCCCTCGAACGTCTGCCACGGCATCGCACCGACGGCGGCCAGTGCGACCGCGCAGTACAGGGCGGTGATCACGACCAGCGAGATGATGATCGCGCGCGGCAGGTCGCGCTGCGGGTTCCTCGCCTCCTCACCGGCGGTCGACGCGGCGTCGAACCCGATGTAGGAGAAGAACAACGTGGCCGCGCCCGCGCTCATGCCGGCGAGCCCCAGCGGGAACAACGGCTGCAGGTTGCCCGCCTTGAACGCGGTGAACGCGACCGCGCAGAACATCAGCAGCGCGCCGACCTTCACCCACACCAGGACCGTGTTGGTGCGCGCACTGCCCCTGGCACCGCCGAGCAGCACGAGCATCGCGATGACCACGACCAGCACGGCGGGGATGTTGACGATCCCGCCCGCACCCGGCGGCTGGCTCAGCGCGTCCGGGATCCGCAGCCCTGTCACCAGGTGCAGCAGCTCGTTGACGTACTGCCCCCACCCGACCGCGACCGCCGCCACCGAGACGCCGTACTCCAGCACGAGGCACCAGCCGCAGACCCACGCGACGAGCTCGCCGAGCGTGGCGTAGGTGTAGGAGTACGAGGAACCGGACGCCGGGATGAGACCCGCGAGCTCGGCGTACGACAGCGCGGAGAACAACGCGGTGATGCCGGCCAGCACGAACGACACCACGACGGCGGGTCCTGCCAGCGGCACCGCCTCTCCCAGCACGACGAAGATGCCGGTGCCGAGCGTGGCGCCGATGCTGATCATCGTGAGGTGGCCGACACCCAGGGTGCGCTTGAGTTCGCTGCCGGGGTGGACCAGCTGGTCGATGGGCTTGCGCCGCAACACCCGCGCCCCGATGCGCTGTCCGTTGCTCATCAGGCCAACATAACGACTGGCGGCCACCAACCGGCCGGAACGTGCGGCGGTACGTGTCCGGTGGCACACCGACGGTGCGGTGGAAGTGCCGTCGCAACGTCGTGGCGGTCCCCATGCCGGACGCTTCGGCGATCTGGTCCACGCTGTCGTCGGTCATCTCCAGCAGCTCCTGCGCGCGCCGGATCCGCTGCGAGTGCAGCCACTGCAACGGCGTGGTGCCCGTCACCGCCCTGAACAACCTGGCGAGGTGCCGCGAACTCATGTTCGCCTGCCTGGCCAGGTCCTCGACGGTGATCGTCCGGTCGAGCCGCGCCGACACCCAGCCGAACAGCTCGGTCAGCGGATGCCCCTCGCCGGACGGCACCGGCGCCAGGACGAACTGCGCCTGCCCGCCGTCGCGGTGCGGCGGCACGACGAGCCTGCGCGCCGCCGTGTTGGCCGTGACCGTGCCGTGGTCGCCGCGGATCAGGTGCAGGCTGAGGTCGATCGCCGCCGCCTTGCCCGCACTGGTCATCACGCGGCCGTTGTCGACGTAGAGCACGTCCGGGTCGACCTCGACGCGCGGATACCGCCTGGCCAGCTCGTCGGTGTGCGCCCAG
>JASLAV010000592.1 GCA_030146905.1 Lentzea sp.
GTGCGGCTCAGGCCACCTTGGTGGAGCCGGCGTCGACGGCCCAGGTCGAACCGATCACGCTCGGCATCGTCGGCGACGACAGCAGGAGCACCGCGCGGGCGATCTCGTCCGGTTCGATCATCCGACCGGTCAGCATGCCCAGCTCCTTCGGCAGACCGCTGAGCAACGTGGCGTGGTCGACCCCGATCGCTCCCGCCACCTGCGAGATGTAGCCGCCTTCCTCCGCGATGCTGAAGGTGCGCGTCAGGGACGGCGAGACGGCGTTGACCCGAACGCCCTCCGGTCCCACCCGTTCGGCGAGGGCCCTGGTGAACATGTTCAGCGCCGCCTTCGCCACCGCGTAGGGCAGCGGGGTGGCTCCGGGAGCGCCGATGCGCCGTGCGGTGTCGGAGCCGATGTTGACGACGGCGCCGCGGGCCTCGATCAGTGCCGGGAGTGCGGCTCTGGTGACGCGCACGGCGGAGTGCAGGTTCATCTCGAAGACGTCCCGCCAGATCTCGTCGCCGCCGTCCAGGACGTTGCCGAGTGAGCCGTCCGGCAACGTGCCGCCGCCCGCGTTGTTGACCAGCACGTCCAGCACGGGGTCCGCGGCGAGGACGGCGTCGGCCATCTGCTGCGGCCCGTCGGGCGTGGAGAGATCGGCGGCCACGAAAGTCGCGCCGGTCGCCTCCAGTTCCGGGGTGCTGCGCCGCGAGACGGCCGTGACCCGCGCCCCTTCCGCGACGAACGCCTGCACGATCGCGAGGCCGATGCCCTTGCTGGCGCCCGTGACGAGCACGCGCTTGCCGGCGAGCTTCAGATCCATGGTTTCCCAACTCCTGCGGTTCGACGAGGTAAGACCTCACAAATGCAACATCACTGACTCAGTTATGTCAATAAGTGAGACGACACAGTTGCAGTTACGCTGGTCGTTAGTCTTGGTCGCCACCTTGGAGGTCAGATGAGCACGTCCCGTCCCGTCCGCGCGGACGCCGAGCGCAACGTGACGCGCATCCTCGAGGCCGCCAAGACGGTTCTGGCTGACGACCCCACGGCGTCGCTGGAGCGGATCGCCGATGAGGCCGGGCTCGCTCGCGCGACCGTCCACCGCCGGTTCTCGTCGCGCAAAGTCCTGCTGGAAGCCCTGTTCGCGCAGCTCAACGAGCAGTACCTGCGAGCGCTTGACGAGGCGAGGGTCGAGACAGTGCCCCCGCTCGTCGCCCTGCACCGCGTCACCGAGCTGGTCATCGGGGTCAAGTTCAGCCACCGCCTGATCGTCGACGTGGTCAGCCAGGTGCAGGAGAACCACTCGTTCCTGAGCGGTGAGGTCCAGGAACGGGCGAAGCTGCTGTTCTCCCGGCTGCACGCCGCCGGTCACATCACGGCGGCGTCCCCGTCCTGGTGCCTGCGTCTCTACCTGGCGATCCTCGACGAGGTCCACCGGCTCCCACCTGGTGCGCCCGAGCTCGGCGAGGGCGACGACGCCGCTGCGCGCACCGAACTCCAGGTGGCGACCGTGCTGGGCGCGCTCGGCGGACGTCCTCAGTAGCCGACGAGGGCCCGCGCCGGCAGGACGGTGAACTGCCCCGCGGTCACGACCCGACCTCGGTCGGCAGCCTGGCGTACCGGCGCATGCCGTAGAGCAGCGGATCGGGCGCGTTGAACACACCGACCCGCAGCACCTCACCGAACACCACGTGGTGATCCCCCACCGGTTCGGCTCGGCGCACCGCGCAGTCGGCGATCGCGTGCGCGTCGTCGGGCAGGTGCGGCCCACCGGTACCCGTCTGCCAGCGCACCAGGTCGAAGCGGTCCGGCGCACCGCATGCGAACAGCTCCGCGGTGGTCCGCGCCTCGCCGCGCACCAGGTTGACGGCGAAGGCGCCCCGGCGCCGGATCGCCGCGAGCGTCGGGCTGCCGGTGCGCAGGCAGACGATCAGCGTTGGCGGGAGGAGCGTGACGCTGCACAGCGACGAGCACGTCATCCCACGTGGCGTCCCGTCGGTGTCGACGACCGTGACGACGGCGACGCCGGTCGGAAAACCCGCCATGAACGACCGGAACCCCGATTGCAGCCCGTCGCTCGTCACAGCATCCCGATCGGTTCGGCTCGCAGCGGGCTCGCCCAGCTGTCCGCGTCGAAGAGCAGCTGCCGGTTCAGCGCCGAATCGTCCTGGAACCGCGCCAGTGCCTCGTGCTGCGGCAGCGCGCGCCGGACGAACGCCTCCGCCGCGTCCCGGCGGGCCCGCCACCGCTCCGGCGGCTCCGCGCGGTGCAGCAGCCGTGTCGGCACCTGCTGGCCGAGCAGGATCGTCTCCACACCTGCCAGCCCGTAGAACGTCGGCGCGTTGCCCTGCACGAACGTCCTCAGCAACGGGTTGCGGTACCGCAGGGGCGCGCCCGTCGCGTACATGTCCAGCATCGGCCGGGCGCCGGAGATGTCGGTGGTGGCACGAACTTCGCGCCAGAACGGCGTGTCGAGGCGGGCAGCGAGGCCACCAGCGCCTGCACGCTCGACGTGATCATCAGGATGCCGGTCGACTCCAGCGGTTCGACGAACGCGTAGGAGTGGGGATGTCCCAGCACCGGCCGGAGTTCATCGTTATGGCGCTGGTGTACGACTTGAGGTGCCCCGGAGGACGACCACCTCGGTTACGTCTACTCGTCGAACGCGATCTCCGACGACGAGGCGGCAGCGGAGCTCGCCGCGCGCTTCCCGGCCATCAGCGAACCCCAGGTGGCCCGACGTGCCCGACGTTGCCGGTCACGGCGGCCCGGCTGCAATAGGCGACTTGGCTCACGCCTTGGACAGGGCACCCGCTTCGCGCGGACGACCAGGGCATGCCGTCCAGCCTGTGCGAACCGCGGGGCTGACGTGTTGCGGGCGACCGCTCGAAAATCCGGCGACCGCTCAACAATTCGGCCCCCGAAGCGCGTCTGGTTGGTGCTACAGCTCGACTTCTGGGGGAAGCATGGAGCACTTCAGACCCGTGCGCGGGCTCGGTCTCGCGGCATCGGCACTCGTCGGGCTGGTCGCCCTCGGCAACGTCGCCGAGGCCGCGGCCGGCTGGCTGACCTACACGACCGTCCGGGACCACCGCGCCGGTACCGCGACGCAGGCCGACCTGGACACCGCGCACACGGCCGGGGTCCTCACGGACCTGCCGTCGACGATGGTCACCCTCGTGGCGGTCGTCGTGTTCATCATGTGGGCCTACCACGCCCGCCTCAACGCCGAACGCCTCGTGCCCGCCCACGAACACCGCCGCAGCCGCGCGTGGGTCCTGCTGGGCTGGTTCGTCCCGGTCGTGAACCTCTGGTTCCCCAAGGTCGTCGTCGACGACATCTGGCGCGCCAGCGACCCGCGGCTGCGGGGAGTGCCGTTCCAGCAACGACCGCGCCCCACCGCGACCACTTGGTGGTGGACCGCCTACCTCGTGACGTGGTTCCTCGACGGGGCGTTCCTGAGCTACTACGAGAACGGCAGGCTCAGCACCGAGTCGTTCATGACGGTGGCCGTTCTCAGCACGATGTGCGCTGTCGTCGGCATCATCGCCGCCGTCCTCACCGCACAGGTGGTGCGGCAGATCTCCGCCTTCCAGAGCGCGCCGCTACCGGTTCCGTGACCCGTCCGTCCTCATCGGACCGGCGCTGCGGCGGGTTACCATCTGCCCCATGTCGGACATCGGCGTGCTCTCCGCGAACCTGCTCGCGATGTTCCAGAAGGAACTCTTCACCCGCCTCGCCGCGGCGGGCCACGAGCAGCTGCGCCCGCGTCACGGCGCCGTCATGGCCTACATCGGCCGTGACGGTTCCCGTGCGAGCGAGCTGTCCGAACGTTCCGGCCAGCACAAGCAGGTCATCGGCACGCTGATCGACGAGCTGGAGCGCCTCGGCTACGTCGCCCGTCAGCCGGATCCCGCCGACCGGCGGGCGAAGCTCGTCGTGCCCACCGACCGCGGCCGCGACCAGATGGAACAGGCCCGCAGGATCATCTTCGACATCGAGGCCGGGTTCGCCCGGCAGGTCGGCCAGGACCGGTTCGCCGGGTTCAAGGCGGTGTTCGCGGAGATCACCGGGCAGCCGTGATCGGTCACGGTGCGCGGAAGGCGTTGCGGGGTAGAGGTTTCCCTGCCCGGTCTCACTCCTCCGACGGAGGGACGCGGACGTCCGGCTCCGGGTACTTCCACGCCAGGCTCAGGAACCAGGCCAGGATCAACACGCTCGCGGGACCGAGGGCGCCGGCGGGCAGGACGGGTGCCACGAACGTGTAAAGGCCCAGCCACGCACCACCCGCCACGCCGAGGACCCGGACGACGACGGCCTTCACCAGCAGTGACGCGGTCACGATCCACACCCCGGCGAGGACGTGCCCGCCCAGCCTCACCGCGCTCGCGGTCTCCTGCGAGATGCCGTTGATCATCAGTGCCCCCGCGGCGACGTCGAGCGTGAGCCAGCCGTAGCCGGCCGCCCTGGCCCATTCCGGCGCGTGCAACCTGGCCACCAGCGGCAGGACGGACAGGTGGAACAGGATGCCGACGTACTCGAACGCGATCGCCCCCGGCACGACCGCGAAGGAGATCACCACGGGGGCGAACAGCGCGGGCGGGATGAGCGCCAGCGTGCGGAAGCCGAGGATCTCCCGCTCTGCGGACAGCATGATCTTCTCCAGGTGATGGCGCGACGGAACCCTGTCTGTTCGTCGATCATGCCAGCACC
>JASLAV010000595.1 GCA_030146905.1 Lentzea sp.
CCCCCACGATTTTCACGGGAGCCCCGTTGGTGCAGCAGGCACGTACGACCAAGCACGTCTTCGTCACGGGAGGCGTCGCCTCCTCCCTGGGCAAGGGGCTCACCGCCTCCAGCCTCGGCCAGTTGCTCACCTCGCGCGGCCTGCGGGTAACGATGCAGAAGCTCGACCCGTATCTGAACGTGGACCCCGGGACGATGAACCCGTTCCAGCACGGCGAGGTCTTCGTGACCGACGACGGCGCGGAGACGGACCTCGACATCGGCCACTACGAGCGGTTCCTCGCGCGGGATCTGAGCGGTGACGCGAACGTCACCACCGGCCAGGTGTACTCCGAGGTGATCGCCAAGGAGCGGCGCGGTGAGTACCTGGGTGACACGGTCCAGGTCATCCCGCACATCACCGACGAGATCAAGCGCCGCATCCGCGCGATGGCGGAGCCGGACGCCGACGGTGTCACGCCGGACGTCGTCATCACCGAGGTCGGCGGCACGGTCGGCGACATCGAGTCGCTGCCGTTCCTGGAGGCGTGCCGCCAGGTCCGCCACGACGTCGGCCGCGACAACGTCTTCTTCCTGCACGTCAGCCTGGTGCCGTACCTGGCGCCGTCCGGCGAGCTGAAGACCAAGCCGACCCAGCACTCCGTCGCGGCGCTGCGCAACATCGGCATCCAGCCCGACGCGATCGTGTGCCGCGCCGACCGCGAGATCCCCGACTCGTTGAAGCGCAAGATCGGCCTGATGTGCGACGTCGACACCGACGCCGTCGTCGCGGCCGTGGACGCGCCGTCGATCTACGACATCCCGAAGGTGCTGCACGCGGAGGGCCTCGACGCCTACGTCGTGCGCCGCCTCGACCTGCCGTTCCGCGACGTCGACTGGACGGTGTGGGGCGACCTGCTGGACCGCGTGCACAACCCGTCGGAGACGGTGAGGATCGCGCTCGTCGGCAAGTACGTCGACCTGCCGGACGCCTACCTGTCGGTCACCGAGGCGCTGCGCGCCGGCGGGTTCGCGCACCGCGCCAAGGTCGAGATCAAGTGGGTGCCGTCCGACGAGTGCAAGACGCCGGAGGGCGCGGCGCGTGCGCTGTCGGGCATGGACGCCGTGCTGATCCCCGGCGGGTTCGGCGTGCGCGGCATCGAGGGCAAGATCGGCGCGCTGAAGTACACCCGCACGCGCGGTGTGCCGACGCTGGGCCTGTGCCTCGGACTGCAGTGCATGGTCATCGAGGCCGCGCGCAACCTCGCGGGCATCGAGGACGCGAACTCCAGCGAGTTCGAAGAGGGCGGCTCGCCCGTCATCTCCACGATGGCCGACCAGCAGGACGTCGTCGCCGGTCAGCGCGACATGGGCGGCACGATGCGGCTCGGCGCGTACGTCGCGAAGCTCACGCCGGGTTCGGTGGTCGCGAACGCGTACGGCGCGACGGAGGTCTCCGAGCGCCACCGCCACCGCTACGAGGTCAACAACGCCTACCGCGCGCAGCTCACCGACGCCGGTCTGGTGTTCTCCGGCGTGTCCCCGGACGGCCGCCTGGTCGAGTTCGTCGAGCTGCCGGCCGACGTGCACCCGTTCTACGCGGCCACGCAGGCGCACCCGGAGCTCAAGTCCCGTCCCACGAAGCCGCACCCGCTGTTCGCGGCGTTCGTGAAGGCCGCGATCGACTACCGGGTGGCCGACCGCCTCCCCCTGACGGCGGGAGCCTCCCAGTGACGTCGAGGCACGACTTCAGGACCGTCTCCAGCGAGGACGTGCACGTCGGGAAGATCCTGGCGCTGCGCGTCGACGAGGTGGAGATGCCCGGCGGCGGCACGGCCAAGCGCGAGATCGTCGAGCACACCGGCGCCGTCGCGGTCGTCGCGGTCGACGACGAGGGCCAGGTCACGCTGGTCCACCAGTACCGGCACGCGCTGGGCAGGCACCTGTGGGAGCTGCCGGCGGGCCTGCTCGACCACGAGGGCGAGCAGCCCGTGGTCGGTGCGCGCCGCGAGCTCGCGGAGGAGGTCGGGCTCGCCGCGGAGCAGTGGCACGTGCTGGTCGACGTCGCCGCGTCGCCCGGTTTCACCGACGAGGTCGTGCGCGTGTTCCTGGCGCGCGAGCTGTCCGAGGTCGACCGCGACGTGCAGGGCGAGGAGGAAGCGGATCTGGAGGTCCACCGCTTCCCGCTCGCCGAGGCCGTGCGGATGGTGCTGTCCGGCGAGATCGTCAACGCCTCCTCCGTCGCCGGGCTGCTCGCGGCCCGCGAGGTGGTGGAGGGACGGGTGGAGCCGCGTCCGGCCGACGCGCCCTTCCGCGACAAGCCGACCCGGTTCGTGGCCCGCAAGAAGTAGGTTGGGCTGATGCGGACGCTGAAGGGTGCCTTCTCGCGGTTGAAGGCGCCCTTCGGCCTTCTCGCGCTCGGCGGGGCCGGTGCGGTCGTGCTGCTGTTCGTCGACCCGAACAAGCCCGGCAACCTGCTGCCGAAGTGCCCGTTCAACTGGCTGACGGGCCTGGACTGCCCCGGATGCGGGGCCACGCGCATGCTGCACGCGCTGCTGCACGGTGACGTCGTCAGCGCGTTCCACCACAACGCGGTGCTGCTCGCGCTGGGCGTTCCGCTGGCCCTGTGGCTGTTCGGGCGCTGGACCCGCGACAGGTGGACAGGGGAACGGCGATCCGTGCCGAAGTCGGTCGGTGTCGCCGTTCTCGTCGTCGCGGCGGTGTGGGGTGTGGGCAGGAACCTCGCGGGGATCTAGTGGTGTGGCCCGGCAACGGGCCGGGTCGCGCCACTAGTCGCGGAGCTTGCGGCCCTGCGCGTCCGTGCCGCCGCTGACCAGGATGATGATCCCGTCGATCAGCGACCAGATGCCGCAGCCGCCGCAGGTCAGCAGCTGGGCGACGCCGATGCCCACGTGCCCGGTGTAGAAGCGGCCGATGCCCAGGTTGCCCAGGAACAGCTGCAGCACGCCCGCGGCGATCTTCGACTTGTCCGACAGCGGCACGCCGGTGATCGGGTCGAAGCCGTACGGCGCGGCCGGGTTCGCGTAGCCCGTGCCCGGCGGCACCATGCCGGGAGGAGGCGGCGGCACGTACTGCTGGTGTGATCCGGTGGGCGGCGGGTAGTACGGCTGCGTGGACTGGGGCGGGAAGCCCTGCGGTGGCGGTGGCACGGCCGCGAACGGCACCGAGGGCGGTGCGAGGAACGGCGGGTGCGGCTGCGGCAGGTCGCGGAACAGCTCCGCGAGCTCGTGGTAGGACTGCGCGCCGGACGCGCGGTTCACCCTGTCCTGGTACTCCGTGATGTCGAGCCGCGCCATCGCGAAGTGGTCGTTGAGCGCGGTGATCGCTTCTTCGCGCTGCTGGTTGCCGATGCGCTGCTGCTCCGGCCCGAATGCTTCTGACACGGCTGAGCACGTTATCCGATGCAGGAGATCGACATCGGGAATACGCTGCGACGATGCGGGTCGGTGTCCCAAAGGAGATCAAGAACCACGAGTACCGGGTGGCGATCACACCCGCTGGAGTGGTCGAACTGGTGCGCCGCGGTCACGACGTCGTCATCGAGCAGGACGCCGGTGCCGGCTCGTCGTTCCCCGACCACGAGTACACGGCGGCGGGCGCGCGCATCGCGCCGTCGGCCGACGAGGTGTGGGGTCTCGCGGACCTGGTGCTGAAGGTCAAGGAACCGATCGAGCCCGAGTACCACCGCATGCGCCGTGGCCAGGTGCTCTTCACCTACCTGCACCTCGCGGCCGGTCCGGAGTGCACCAGGGCGATCGTGTCCTCCGGCATCACGGCCATCGCCTACGAGACCGTGCAGCTGCCGGACGGGTCGTTGCCGTTGCTGGCGCCGATGAGCGAGATCGCCGGGCGGATGGCGGCCCAGGTGGGCGCGCACTGCCTGGAACGCGCGCAAGGAGGCCGAGGGGTGCTGCTCGGCGGGGCGCCCGGTGTCGCGGCGGGCAAGGTCGCGGTGATCGGCGCCGGCGTGGCGGGGATGAACGCCGCGACCATGGCGGTCGGCATGCAGGCCGAGGTCGTCGTGCTCGACACCAACGTCAACCGGTTGCGGCAGATCGACTTCACCTACCGCGGGCACCTGCAGACCATCGCGTCGAACGCCTACGAGATCGACAAGGCCTGCCGCTGGGCGGATCTCGTCGTCGGCGCCGTGCTGGTGCCCGGTGCCAGGGCGCCGAGGCTCGTCAGCAACGAACTGGTGTCCAGGATGCGTTCCGGGAGCGTGCTCGTCGACATCGCGATCGATCAAGGCGGCTGCTTCGAGGATTCGCGTCCCACCACGCACGACGCGCCGACGTACCGTGTGCACGACTCCGTGTTCTACTGCGTTGCGAACATGCCGGGCGCGGTGCCGAACACGTCGACCTACGCTTTGACGAACGTGACGTTGCCGTACGTGATCGCGTTGGCGGACAGAGGTTTCGACGATGCCGTGGCATCGGATCCAGCACTCGCGAAGGGCGTCAACGTGCGGGACGGGGAGATCGTGCTGGAAGGGCTGGAGTGATCCCGGGAGCGGTCACTGACCTGGTGGCGACCTACCTCGACCACCTCGCCGTGGAACGCGGCACCGCCCGCAACACGCTCGACTCCTACACCAGGGACCTGCGCCGCTACACCGAACACCTGGAGTCCGCCGGTGTGACGGATCTGGGCGCGGTGACCGAGAGGCACGTGAGCGAGTTCCTGGCCGCGTTGCGGGAAAGCGGGCTCGCGGCGTCGTCGGCGGCCAGGACCTTGGTCGCCGTGCGGGGACTGCACCGCTTCGCGCACCGCGAAGGCGTTGTGCCGCACGACGTGGCGAAGGCCGTGCACCCGCCGTCACCGCCCAAGCGGCTGCCGAAAGCATTGCCCGTCAATGATGTTCTGACGTTGCTCGACACCGTCGGGAACCTGCGGGACAAGGCGTTGCTGGAGCTGCTGTACTCGACGGGCGCGCGGATCTCCGAGGTCGTCGGGCTGGACGTCGACGACATCGACGCGGGCGAGCGGACCGTGCTGCTGGACGGGAAAGGCGGGAAGCAACGCCTGGTCCCCGTCGGACGGCCGGCGCTGGCGGCGGTCGACGCGTACCTGGTCCGCGCGCGCCCGGCGCTGGCGGCCAAAGGTCGTGGCACACCCGCGTTGTTCTTGAACGCGCGCGGCGGAAGGCTTTCGAGGCAGAGCGCGTGGACCGTCCTGAAGACCGCGGCGGAGGAAGCCGGGATCACCGCGGCGGTGTCTCCCCACACGTTGCGACATTCGTTCGCCACCCATCTGCTGGAAGGGGGTGCCGACGTTCGGGTGGTGCAGGAACTTCTCGGGCACGCATCGGTTACGACCACTCAGGTGTACACGCTGGTAACCGTTACGACTTTGAGGGAGGTCTACGCAACTGCACACCCTCGGGCCACTGGAACATGAGGCTTCCACGGGTACGGTGGTCGGGTGCCGAACTTGGACGAGCCGTCCCCACAGGCCATTGATCTAGCCGCTGTGCTGCACGCGCTGAGCGACCCGACACGGCTCGCGGTCGTTCGCCAGATCCAGTCGAGCGGTGAGAGGCTGTGCGGGGCCTTCGAGGTCGACGTCGCGAAATCGACCCTCTCCCAGCACCTGCGCGTGTTGCGCGAAGCGGGCATCACACGAACACGCTGCCGCGGCAACCAGCGCTGGGTGTCGCTGCGCCGGGATGACCTGGATCTTCTCTTCCCCGGCCTGCTGGACGTGGTGCTCTCGGCGGTTGACAGGCGAACACGAACGGATGTCGCTGTCTGACCAAGTCTTGACAAGACCGGCGAGGCGCGTTGCCGCTCGCACGGGTGCGGCCTACGCTGCGCCCGGGAGAGACGTCCACGACCAGTGAGGGAACGCCAGTCATGTCGACACCGGAGCACGCTTTCGCGCCCCGTGCCGACCTGAACCTGGCCCCGCACGCCGCGCCGGTGGACGACGTCGCCCACGAACAGCTCGACGGCATCGGACCGACGGGCCGCACCCGCCGGCGCATCCCGGATCCGCCGCCGTTGCTGCACCACGGCCCGGCGAAGATCCTCGCGGTGTGCAACCAGAAGGGCGGCGTCGGCAAGACGACGACGACCATCAACCTGGGCGCGGCGCTGGCCGAGTACGGCAGACGGGTGCTGCTCGTCGACTTCGACCCCCAGGGCGCGCTGTCCGTGGGCCTCGGCGTGCACCCGCACCAGCTGGAAACCACGATCTACAACGTCATCATGGAGGGCAACACCGCCGTCCCCGACGTCATCCGCAAGACCATGATCGACGAGATGGACCTGCTGCCGAGCAACATCGACCTGTCGGCGGCGGAGATCCAGCTGGTGTCCGAGGTGGGCCGAGAGCACACGCTCGTGCGCACCTTACGCCCCGTCATCGACCAGTACGACTACGTGCTGGTCGACTGCCAGCCGTCGCTCGGCCTGCTCACGGTGAACGCCCTCGCGGCCGCGGACGGAGTGCTGATCCCGCTGGAGTGCGAGTTCTTCTCGCTGCGCGGGGTGGCGCTGCTCATCGACACCATCGAGAAGGTCAAGGAACGCTTGAACCCCAAGCTCACCATCACCGGCATCCTCGCCACGATGTACGACCCGCGCACGCTGCACTCGCGCGAGGTCATGGCCCGCGTCGTGGAGGCGTTCGGCGACATCGTGTTCGACGCGGTCATCAACCGCACGGTGCGCTTCCCGGAGACCACCGTGGCCGGCGAGCCGATCACCCGCTGGGCCCCGCGTTCCTCCGGCGCCAACGCCTACCGGGCGCTGGCCCGCGAGGTGATCGCCCGGTGAACCGCCGCCCTTCCTTGCCGGGGGCGGCCGAGCTGTTCCGGCTGACCGCTGCGCCCACGCCCGCTCCCGAGCCCGTCGACCCGCCCGTGCAGCGCCGCGGCACCGGGCGGACGAAGCACACCACGAAGATCACGGTGTACGTGTCGGACGAGGAGCTGCTGGCGCTGGAACAGGCGCGGCTGACGTTGCGCGCCTCCCACGCGCTGGGCGTCGACCGCGGGCGCGTGGTGCGCGAGGCCATCGCCATCGTGCTGGACGACCTCGAGAGGCTCGGCGACGAGTCGCTGCTGGTACGCAGGTTGCGCGAGCAGTGACCGAGGACGCCCCTGCCGAGGTTGCCGTTGCGGACGACGGCAAGTTCAAGGTCAGGCTCACGAACTTCGAAGGTCCGTTCGACCTGCTGCTGCAGCTGATCTCGCAGCACACGCTCGACGTGACCGAGGTGGCGCTGCACACGGTCACCGACGACTTCATCGCGCACCTCCGCGGCATGGGGGAGGCGTGGGACCTCGACGAGACCACCGAGTTCCTGGTGATCGCGGCGACGCTGCTCGACCTGAAGGCCGCCCGCCTGCTGCCCACCGGTGACGTCGAGGACGAGGACGACCTCGCCCTGCTGGAGGCGCGGGACCTGCTGTTCGCCCGGTTGCTGCAGTACCGGGCCTACAAGCAGGTCGCGGCGCTGTTCGCCGAGCTGGAACAGGGTGCCTACCGGCGCTACCCGCGGTCGGTGGCGCTGGAGCAGCGGTTCGAGGGCCTGTTGCCGGAGGTGATGCTCGGCGTCACACCCGGCAAGTTCGCCCTGATCGCGGCGTCCGCGTTCCGGCCGAAGCAGAAGCGGACCCTGTCGGTCGCGCACATCCACCAGCACAGGGTGTCGATCCGCGAGACGGCCGACCTGCTGCGGACGATGCTGATCGAGCGCGGCACGGCGTCGTTCGCGGAGATCGTCGCCGACTGCACGGAGACCATGGAGGTCGTGGCGCGGTTCCTGGCGCTGCTGGAGCTGTACCGGGAGAAGTCGCTGGCCTTCGAGCAGGAGGACCCGCTCGGCCCGCTGCGGGTGACGTGGGTCGGCGGGACGTTGGAGCAGGTGCAGACGCAGGCACACGCCGGCGACGAGGACGAGGACTACGGCGGATGAGCGAGCCATTGGTGGGACCGGACGCGGCGGAGATCCCGAAGCCGGGACCGGCGTTCGACGGGGACGGTGCGCCTGTTGCCGAGCCGGACGCCGCCGCCCTCGAGGCGCAGCTCCTCGCGACCGCACCCGAAGAGGTCATCGAGGACAGCGGTCTTCCCGACCTCACCGACGCCGCCACCTTCGAGGCCGCGCTCGAGTCCGTGCTGCTCGTCGTCGACAGCCCGATCACCGAAGACCAGCTCAGCAGCGCACTCGAGCAGCCGGTGAAGCGGGTCAAGCAGGCACTCCGTACACTTTCCACCCGGTACACCGAGTCCGGCAGCGGCATCGACCTGCGCAGGGCGGGAGACGGCTGGCGGTTCTACACGCGGGACCGCTTCGCCCCGTTCGTGGAGAAGCTGCTGCTCGACGGCCAGCGCGCGAAACTCACCCGCGCTGCCCTGGAGACGCTCGCGGTGATCGCCTACCGGCAGCCCGTCACGAGGGCGCGGATCGCGGCGGTGCGCGGCGTCAACGTCGACGGTGTGATCCGGACCCTGGTCGCACGGGGGCTCATCGAGGAGACGGGCACCGACAGCGACACGGGTGGGATCCTGTACCGCACGACCGAACTGTTCCTGGAGCGGTTGGGGCTGTCGTCCTTGCACGACCTGCCGCCAATCGCGCCGCTGCTGCCCGAAGTGGATGCGATCGACGATGTCTGAGAACGAGGGCGTGCGCCTGCAGAAGGTGCTCGCGCAGGCCGGGATCGCCTCCCGCCGTGCTTCGGAGGAGCTGATCGACCAGGGACGCGTCCAGGTCGACGGCGAGGTCGTGCGCGAACAAGGGCGCAGGATCGACCCCGAGACGGCCGTGGTGCACGTCGACGGCGTGCGGGTGCAGATCCGCGAGGACGTCGTCACGATCGCGCTGAACAAGCCGTTCGGGATGCTCTCCACGATGGAGGACGACCTGGGCCGCCCGTGCGTCGGCGACCTGGTGCGCAACCGCGCGGAGCGGCTGTTCCACGTCGGGCGGCTCGACGCCGAGACCGAGGGGCTGCTGCTGCTCACGAACGACGGCGAGCTCGCGCACCGGCTGATGCACCCGAGCTACAACGTCAAGAAGACCTACCTCGCCGAGGTGCCAGGCCCCGTCGAGAAGGGGCTCGGCAAGAAGCTGAAGGCGGGCGTCGAGCTCGAGGACGGCCCGGTCAAGGTCGACTCCTTCAAGCTCATCAGCGCCGTGCCCGGCAAGGCGCTCGTCGAGGTCGTGCTGCACGAGGGCCGCAAGCACATCGTGCGCCGCCTGCTCGAGCACGTCGGCTACCCGGTGCAGTCGCTGGTGCGCGTCGCGGTCGGTGACGTGTCGCTGGGCAACCAGCGGCCCGGCTCGATGCGCGTGCTGAACCGCCAGGAAGTCGGCGGGCTGTACAAGCTCGTCGGTCTCTGACCACACTGACCACCTCCGCTCGTCCCTCCGGCCCCAGAAGCCGGAGGGACGACCCGCGGTGGCCGCGGTGCCGTCAGCGAGCGGGGTTGACCGATCACGAACCACGCACCCGAATGGTGAGTGGTTAGCGGGTCGTTAGACGGCGGCTGAACCTCTGGTGGACAATCCGGCCAGGAGGCGGCATGCCACGAGGTGAACGACCCCTGGGTCCGGAGGACACCGCGCTGCTGCGGTTCGCCGGTGACCTGCGCAGACTGCGTGACCAGGCAGGCAAACCGAGCTACCGCGAACTGGCCAGGCGCGCGAACTACTCGCCGACCGCGTTGTCCGACGCGGCCGGCGGCCGCAAGCTGCCGTCGCTGGCGTTGACGCTCGCGTTCGTCAAGGCGTGCGAGGCCGACCCCGCGCCGTGGACGAAGCGCTGGCGGGAGCTGGCGGCCGAGCACGCGCAGCCGTTGCACCCGAACGCCCCGTACCCCGGCGCCGAGCCGTTCACCGAGCACGACGCGAAGCGGTACTTCGGACGGGAGTACCTCGTCGAGCAGATCGCCGAGTCGGTCAGGACGAAGCCCCTCACCCTCGTGTTCGGCGTCTCCGGGGCCGGCAGGACGTCGTTGCTGCGGGCCGGTGTGAAGCCCGCGCTCGACGACGCCGTGGTGGTCACGCCGGGGAACGGCGACCCGGTCGACGACCTGGTGGAGGCGCTCGCCGGTGTCTTCGCGGCCGACCGGTTCGCCCAGGAGATCCGGCAGGACCCCGGCCACCTCGCGCTGATGATCCGCCTGCACCGTCCCGGTCTCGTCCTGCTCGTCGACGACGCCGAGAAGGTCCTCGGCGCGGACGACTTCCTCGCCGCCGTCACCCGCTGCCCGCACGTGGTCCTCGCGGTCCGCGCGGACCAGCGGCAGCGCTGCCTCGACGCGGGCCTGTCCGGCACCGGGATCACCATCGAGCCGATGAGCGCCGACCAGCTGCGCCGCGCGATCACCGAACCCGCCGTCAAGATCGGCGCCTCCGTCGAGACCGCGGTCATCGCCCAGCTGGTCGCCGACGCCGCGAACCGGCACGCGCTGCCGTTGGTGCAGCAGGCGCTCGTCGAGGCGTGGCGGCGCAAGCGCGGCATGACGCTGTCGCTGGCCGGGTTCGAGGAGTCCGGCGGCATCGAGCACGTCGTCGTGAGCGCCGCGGAGGCGTTCTTCGACCGCCTTCCCGAGACCGGTCGCAGGGCGGCCAGAGGGGTGTTCCTGAGGCTCGTCTCCGTGCGGCGCAACGGACTCCCGCAACGCAGGACCCGCAGGCTCGACACCGAGCCGCACCTGGTGGACCTGCTCGTCAAGGCCAGGCTCGTGACGCTCACCGACGACGGCGCCGAGCTCACCCACGACGCGCTGCTGCGCTGGCCGCGGCTCGCCGCGTGGATCGACGAGGAACGCGACAACCTCAGGACCCACCAGCAGCTCGTCACCGCGATGGAGCTGTGGGAGGCGAGCGACCGCGACCCGCTCGCCCTCTACCGGGGTGCGCGCCTGCGCAAGGCCAAGGAACTCGGCGAGTTCTTGACGGCTCAGGAGCGCAGGTTCGTCGACATCAGCACCAGGCGCGAGACCCGCCGCTCGACGGCGTTGATCGCGGTGGTGGCCGTGCTGATCGCCCTGGTGCCGGGGACGGTCGTCTACGCGCTCTCCAACGAGCGCAAGCTCGTCGCGGCGCACGACAGGGAGCTCGGCGGCAAGGCGATCTCCGAGTCGGAGGCGCTGATGGAACAGCGCCGGCCGTACGCGGACAAGTACGCGCTGGTCGGTTACAAGGTCAACCCGTCGCCCGAGGCGGAGAAGGTGCTGCGGCTGGCCAACGCCGTCACGCGCGGCATCCCGTTCACCGGCACGCCGAAGGACGACGCGGACGTGCTCGTCGCGCCGCGCGGGGAGATGGCGGCGGTGACCGACGAGGACGGCACCGACAGGATGTGGAACCTCGACGAGGACCGCGCGACGCCCGGCAAGAGGTTCGCCGACGGCCACCGCGTCCTGAAGCTCGCCGAACGCCGTGCCATCACGAGGGACAGCACCGGCCGTGAACACGTGTGGGCCGTCAACCACCCCGACGACATCACGTACCTCGCCGCGCTGCCGGACCGGTTCAGGACGCTCGACCTCAGCGCGGACGGCTCGCGCGTCGTCGGCAAGGTCGGGGACGCGGTCGAGGTCGGGCTGCCGACGCCGGACGAGACCGAGCACGCGG
This sequence comes from Lentzea sp., assembly GCA_030146905.1. The sequence continues at coordinate 11,598 of JASLAV010000595.1, forward strand.
AGCTGTTCGACCTCAGCGACCCGCGTGCTCCCCGCAAGCTGCCCGTGCCGGTGCGCAACCCCGAGACCCTGGCGCTGAGCCAGGACGGCCGCGAGCTCGCCACCGCCGTCTGGGACGCGGCCGCGGGCACCACCACGGTCCAGTTCTGGCGCATCGGCGGCACCGTCGAACCCGCGGCGCCCGCGTTGTCCCAGCGCGTCTACGTCCGCGGCATCACCTACAGCGGCGACGGCCGGTGGCTGGCCGTGGAGCATTCGCCGGAGTCCGTCGTCGAGGTGTGGCAGCGCGTGCCCAGCGGGACGCCCGTGCTGCGGGCACGGCTCGACAGCGCGTTGCGGTACGGCGCCCGCGTCACGTTCTCCGACGACAACCGCGTCGCCGTCGTGCGCGACAACATCTTCGAGGTGCAGCGGCTCTACACGTCCGGCCGTGCCGCGGACCGGCTCGTCTACGTCGTCGGGCACGGCAACTCGACGAAGGCGGTGTACCGGCCGCAGTACGAGGACTTCCTCGTGCGCAGCGGAGGTCAGGACCCCGAGCTGCTGCCGTACGACCTCGACAGCGGGCGGATCATCAAGAAGATGTGTGAAAAAGACGGTGCGCGGCTCACGGACTCCGAATGGGTGAAGAGCTTCGGCGAAGTGGAGCGCGTGGAGGTCTGCTGAACCGCCGCGCCGCGGTGGAAACAAGCCGGAGTTGAGCAAACACGCATTGTGAAGCAGAGATCCACTCTCTAGGGTGACCGGGTGCGTGCGTTCACAAGGGGAATCCTCGGCATCGCCGGATTTCTCGTGCTGTGGGAGCTCTTAGGACGCTCCCCCCTCCTTCCTGCACACGCGCTCCCCCCACCGTCCGTCGTGTTCGGTGAGCTCGTGACGCAGTTGACCTCTCCAGAGTTCATCAGTCATGTCGTGGCAACGGTGCTGGCGTTGCTGATCGCCATCGGGATCGCGATCGCCGTCGCGGTGCCGAGTGGACTCGTTCTCGGCAGCGTCCCCGCAGTGCGTCACGCGACGCGCGCGGTGATCGAGTTCCTGCGCCCGATTCCTTCTGTGGCACTGATCCCGCTCGCGCTGGTGATGCTCGGCTTCGGGCCGGAAACGAAGATCACCCTCGCGGTCTACGCGGCGTTGTGGCCGATCCTCTTCAACACCATCTACGCGCTCGACGAGCTCGACCAGTTGCAGGTCGAGACGGCGAAGGTCTTCGGGACCGGCCGGGTCGGCGTGCTGTTCAGGGTGGCACTGCCGAGCGCGTTGCCCTTCGTGCTCACCGGGATCCGGCTCGCGGCCACGACGGCGCTGGTCGTGATGGTGAGCGTCGAGATCATGGCGAGCAGCCAGATCGGCATCGGCTACTTCATCATGGAGGCCCGCAGCGGGCCCGGCCGGATGGACCAGGTGCTCGTGGGCACCGTGGTCGCGGGCGTGATCGGCCTGCTGCTCAACAACGGTCTCGAGCGCGTCCGCCGACGTTGGGTGGCCTGGTGAACAAGTTCCTCCAACGGTGGGCCGTCTTCGCCGGTCTCGTCGTCGTGTGGCAGGTGTTCGCCTGGTGGGGCGAGAACCCGTTCTTCCCCCCGCCCTCCGACATCGTGTCGGCGGCCTGGGAGTGGTGGGTGGTCGAGCCGGAGAACTTCACCGAGCACGTCGTCCCCTCGATCGTCAGGCTGCTGACGGGGTGGGCGATCGCCTCGGTGATCGGTGTCGCGCTCGGCCTGCTGCTGGGTCGTTCCGACCGGGCGATGGAGTACGCGGGACCGCTCCTGGTGTTCCTGCGCTCGATCCCGCCGCCGGCGCTGGTCCCGGTGTTCCTGCTGCTGTTCAAGGCCGGTACGTCGATGCAGCTGGCGACGATCATCTTCGGGGTGGTCTGGCCGGTGCTGCTGAACAGCGTCGACGGGGCGCGTTCCGTCGACGTGACCAAAGTGGACACTTCGGCCGTCTTCCGGATCCCCCGCCGGCAGTGGGTGTTCGGGGTGGTTCTCCCCGCCGCCTCACCGAAGATCTTCGCCGGCCTGAGGCTCTCGCTCTCGCTCTCGCTGGTGCTGATGGTCATCTCCGAGCTCGTGGGCACGGACAACGGCATCGGCTCCCAGCTCATGCAGGCACAGCGCGAGTTCGACTACACGCGCATGTGGGCCGGGATCGTCCTTCTGGGCGTGCTCGGGTACGGACTCAACACCGCGCTTCTCGCGGTGGAACGCAGAGCATTGGCGTGGCAACCGAGGAGTCGGGATGAGCAACATGCTTGAGGTGGCCGACCTCGGCCACTCCTACGGCGACTACGAGGCGATCGGTGGGCTTTCGTTCACCGTGCGCGCGGGCGAGCTCGTCTGCGTGGTGGGACCGTCCGGCTGCGGCAAGTCCACCTTGCTGCGGACGATCTCCGGGCTCATCGAGCCCTCGCGCGGAGACGTGAAGCTGAACGGATCGCACCTGGCGGTGGTGTTCCAGGACTACCAGCGTTCGCTCTTCCCGTGGCTCACGGTGCAGGGCAACGTGGAGTTCCCGCTGCGCTCCCTGCGTCGCGCGGAGCGCCGCAAACGTGCCGCTGAGGCACTGGAGTGGGTGGGGCTGTCCGCGGCCGCTCGCAAGCGTCCGTGGCAGCTTTCCGGTGGTATGCAGCAGCGTGTGGCCATCGCGCGTGCTCTGGCGTACCGGCCCGCGTTGTTGTTGATGGACGAGCCGTTCGCCTCGGTGGACGCGCAGACCCGCTTCGAGTTGGAGGACCTGTTGCTTCGCGTGCGCCGTGAACACGACACGACCGTCCTCGTCGTCACGCACGACATCGACGAGTCCGTCTACCTCGGTGACAGGATCCTGGTGCTGAGCAACTCTCCCGCACGGCTGGTGGCGAACCTGGAGGTTCCGCTGCCCGCCGAGCGCGACCAGGTGACGACGCGGACCGCCGACGGCTTCGTCGCGCTGCGGTCCAAGGTGGCGCGGCTCCTCAACGTCGGCAAGCCGACGATGGACGTCGAGAAGTGGGCAGCCGCCGAGCGCGAGTCGCTGAGCGAGACCGTCTCCACCTGATCCTTCCGTGACGGACTGGAACCTGTTCCTCGTCGTCGACGCGGAACCCGTCGAGCTGTCCGGTGGGCGGGACAGGATCGTGCTGCTCGAAGGCCGGTGCCTGCTCGTGTTGCCGGACAACGGGTACCAGCTCCTGCTGGCGTGGGCGGTGGGCCCGCGCCGGGTGGTCCGCACCCCGGCACCGGTGCATCCCGACCAGGAGATCGTCGACACGTTCGTCAACTCCTACCTCGTGGAGGCCGGCGTGCCGCCGCGGCCGCGCGGGTTCGCCTGGTACCTCGACCTCCCGGCCGGTGTGGCGCCTTCTGACGTGTGGCGCGCGGTCGACGCGGGAGGGGTGCACGGGTCGCCTGTGGACCTCCACCGCGTCCGGGAGGCGATGGAACGGGGTGTCGCCGAGCTCTACGGCACCGCCTGACGAAACCTCTACAAAACCTCTGGCACAACTGGAGAAGATCAGCCCCGGACCCGCCGCGGTCCGGGGCTGATCTTCGTGCACATAGGAGGGTGTGCACAGCGGTGGGATCGGCGGGCATCCGCGCTCGGGGCAGAACGCTAGTGCGCCGTCAGGTGATCCCGCGACCTGCGAGGTGGATCAGAGGTGCAGGTCGAGCTCGTTGCCGTTGCCGACGCCGTCGCCCAGCAGGTCGAGGTCGCCGATGTTGCCGACGTTGAGGTCACCGATGACGTGACCCACGTTGAGGTCGCCGGTGACCTGGCCGACGGTGGTCTCCACGTCGCCGACCTGGGCGACGTCCGTGACGACGTCGGTCACGTCCACGACGTTCTTCACGTCGGCCACGTCGGTGATGCCCGTGACGGTGTTGACGAGCGTGTCGGCGTCGACGACGTCCTTCACGAGGAGGTCGGTGTCGAGGTCCTTCACGAGCACGTCGGAGACGTTGGTGACGTCCGCGACGTCCGTCACCGAGGTGAGGACGGAGTTGTCGGAGACGCTGGAGACGACGTCGGTCGCCTGCAGGACGGTGGCGTCCAGGGTGGAGGACACGTCGCCCACACCGGCGATGTCGGAGACCAGCGCGGTGACGGCGGCCGGGGAGGCGATGTCCACGACGTCGGTGATGCCGCCGGCGTTGCCCGCGATCAGCTTCAGGCTGTCGACGGCGGTGAGGTCGCCCGCCCCGACCAGGACCTTGTCCAGGACGTCCACGTTCGCGACGGACGCGCTGTCGAGCACCAGCGGCAGGATCTCGTGGATGTCGACCGGCGAGATGTCACCCAGACCGGCCGCCTGGAGGGCGCCCTCGGGGTCGGCCTGGAACGCCTCACGGGCGTCGAGGTCGCCGAGCAGGTTGAGGGTGAAGTCGTGCAGCGTCTGCTGGGCCATGAAAACTCAAGCTCCTGTAGCTGGATCGGGGGGTGTCGGTATGAACCGTATGGATGAACGACACCCCCCGGCATCGGGAGTTGGCCCCAGATCGTGACGTAGTGAGGTCCCTAGGGGGTTCGAGCCACCCGTTAGGGGAGTGGGGATTTCACCCTTATGGACCGACGTAGTTCTCCGCGAACGTGGCTTGGTAGGCGGGGGACTCCGCCAGGTGCTCCAGCCGCGCCTGCGCCAACCGTCCGAAGAACGGTGAGTTCGCGTCGGTGTGGATCATGTTGACCATCCACTGTGAAAATTCCTGTGCCCGCCAGACGCGGCGCAGGCAGTCCTCCGAGTAGGTCTTGAGCCCGGTCTCGGATCCGGTGGCGTAGAAGTCGATAAGCGCACGTCCGAACGTCGCGGCGTCGTTCATCGCGAGGTTCATGCCCTTGCCGCCCACCGGAGTGATGATGTGGGCTGCGTCACCCAGCAGGTACAGCCGGCCGTAGGACATCGGCTCGACCACATGGCTGCGCATGTCGAGCACGCGCTTATCGATGATCTTTCCCTCGGTCAGCGCCCACGACGAGTCGTGCAACGCGAGCCGCTTGTGCAACGCCTCCCACACCTGTTCGTCGGACCAGTCGTCCGCATTCGTTCCCACCGGTACCTGCAAATAGAAGCGGGAAATGGTCGGTGATCGCAACATGTGTCCCGCGAAGCCGTCGGCGTGCAGCGCGTAAATGATCGCTTTAGTCGACGGAGGGGCCTCCGCAAGAATGGAGAGCCACTCAATCCCGTGCTGATGCGTGAATTGCGAGAGCACCCCTTCAGGAATGGAGGGGCGACTTACTCCGTGAAACCCGTCACATCCGGCCACGAAGTCTGCGGTGACGGTTTCCCGGGTCCCGTCTGCGCTGGTCCAGACCACGGAGGGCTGCGAGGACGTCAGGTTCCGCAACTCCACGTCGCTGACCGAGAACCGGATGTCACCCCCGGCGTCCAGAAATGCCCCGATGAGGTCCTTGACGACTTCCTGCTGTGGGTAGACGTAGTGCTGGCGTCCTCCGTACAGGTCGCTGTAC
>JASLAV010000615.1 GCA_030146905.1 Lentzea sp.
CAAGGCGCTCGACTACCTGCTCAAGCCCGTCCGCCAGGAACGGCTCGCCGAGTCCGTGCACCGCATCGTGCACGAGGTCTGGGACTCCAAGACCGCCGAACCCGCCTCTCCCCCGGCCGCGCAGCCCACCGGCAGCACGCCACCGGAGGTCGGTGACGAGGTCATCCCCGTCGAACTCGGTGGCGTCACGCGCTTCATCCGCCTCGCCGACATCCGGTACGTGGAGGCGCACGGCGACTACGCCCGCCTGCACACCGCGACCGGCAGCGGCCTGGTGCGCGCGGCGTTGAACGGCCTGGAGGAGCGCTGGCGCAGCGCGGGCTTCGTCCGCATCCACCGCAGCCACCTGGTGTCGCTGGGCCACATCGACGAGATGCGGCTGGAGGACGGCCACCTCAGCGTCACGATCGGTGGCGCCGTGCTGCCGGTCAGCCGCCGCCACGCGAGACACCTGCGGCAGCTGCTCGTGCGCCGCGCCCGCCCTGCCACAGGTCAGGCCACACCCGCCGGGGCCGCGCAGCCGAGGAACGGGCTCGGGTCGTGACCACGCCACCACCCCACAGGCCGGTGCCGAAGCCGACCCAGCGCGTGGTGGTGACGAGCCCGCGCACGCGGGCGCCTCGTGCGCGCCGGCCGTACCCCGGCACGCGCGAGATCAACGAGCAGAGCGAGCTCGGTGCCGTCTACATGCGCACGCTGATCCGGGCGCAACGGCGGCTGGGTCTGTCGGTCTGCTTGGTGACGTGCGGGGCGCTCGGCCTGCTGCCGCTGCTGTTCGCGATCGAGCCGGAGCTGGGGAAGTTCCGCGTCTTCGGCCTCGGGCTGCCGTGGTTCCTGCTGTGCGTGGCGACGTGCCCGATGCTGCTGCTGGCCGGCTGGTTCTACGTGCGGCAGGCCGAGCGCAGTGAACGCGAGTTCGCGGAGCTGGTCGAACGTCCATGACCAGTGGTTACGCCATCGTGGCCGTGGTGGTCGTCGCGCTGGGCGCGATCCTGGTCGGCACCTACGGGCTGCGCGTCTCCCGCACCACGTCCGACTTCTACGTCGCCTCGCGCACGGTGTCGCCGTGGTGGAACGCGTCCGCGATCGGCGGGGAGTACCTGTCGGCGGCGTCGTTCGTCGGCATCGCCGGGCTGATCTTCGCCTACGGGCCGGACATGCTGTGGTTCCCCGTCGGCTACACGGCCGGGTACCTCGTGCTGCTGACGATGGTCGCGGCACCGCTGCGCAGGTCGGGTGCCTACACGCTGCCGGACTTCGCGGAGGCCCGCTTCCGGTCGCGGGCGGTGCGCGCGGTCGCGTCGGTCCTCGCGCTGGCGATCGGGTGGCTGTACCTGCTGCCGCAGCTGGAAGGCGCCGGCCTGACGCTGAACACCGTCACGGGTGCGCCGGACTGGGTGGGCGCGCTGATCGTCACCATCGTCGTGACGGTGAACGTGATGTCCGGCGGGATGCGTTCGATCACGTTCGTGCAGGCGTTCCAGTACTGGCTCAAGCTCACGGCGATCACCGTGCCGATCGTGTTCCTGATCGCGGTGTGGCAGGTGCACGGCGCGGAGTCGCTGACCAAGCCGGAGTTCCCGGTGTTCCGGCAGGACACCGAGGTCGCGTTCCCGCGCCAGACCACCATCCACGCCGACAAGCCGATCCTCGTCAGGGGCACCGGCGAGGTCGACGGCGTGCGCGTCGAGAACTCGAACCTCGTGCTGACCGAGGGTTATCACCGCGTAGGCCGCGACTCGGAGTTCGTCTTCCCCAAGGGCGCGCCGGTCCCCCATCTGTCCACAATGGCCCACAACACCAACGAGTCGTGGTCGCTGCCGATGTCGAGCGGCGCGGACTTCCCGTTGTACGGCGCGTATTCGCTCATCATCGCGACGTTCCTCGGCACCATGGGCCTGCCGCACGTGATCGTGCGCTTCTACACCAACCCGAACGGCACGGCCGCGCGCCGCACGACGTTGATCGTGCTCGGCCTGCTGTCCGTCTTCTACCTGATGCCGCCGATCTACGGCGCGCTGGGCCGCGTCTACACGCCGGAACTGCTGATGACGGGCCAGACCGACGCCGTGGTGCTCGTGCTGCCCACGCGCATGATCGACGGCATCGGCGGCCAGCTGCTCGGCGCGCTGGTGGCGGGCGGTGCCTTCGCGGCGTTCCTCTCGACGTCCTCCGGCCTCGTCGTGTCGCTGGCGGGCGTGCTGTCGCAGGACGTGCTGCGGCTGGGCGGGGTGCGCGGCTTCCGGATCTCGGCGGTGCTCGCGAGCATCGTGCCGCTGGCGATGACGTTCGTGTCGACGGGCATGCCGGTGGCGGACATGGTCGGGCTGGCGTTCGCGGTGGCGGCCTCGTCGCTGTGCCCGTTGCTGCTGCTGGGGATCTGGTCGCCGCGGACGACGACCGTGGGCGCCGTGGCCGGCATGCTCGCCGGCGGCGTCCCCGCGCTGACGGCAGGTCTCGTCACGATGTTCGCCGACACCGGTGACGCCTGGTACCAGGTGCTGCTCTCGCGTCCCGCCGCGTGGACGGTGCCGCTCGGCTTCACGGTGATGTACGTCGTCTCGCTGCTCACCCAGCGGCACGTGCCACCGGGAGTGCAACGCACGATGGTCAAGCTCCACGCACCCGAGAACCTCGGGCTGGACGGTTCCGGTTCCTCATCGGGCCACGAGCGAAGCTAGGAGGTGACGTGAAGTGCACGACTTCCTCACCGCGGGCGCGATCCTGATCGTCGGGGGAGCAGCCGTGCTCGTCCTGTGGCACGGCACGCGCAACAGGCAGTCGCTGTCCACCGAGGCCCAGCGCGTCACCTACGAGACGCTGCACACCGCCTGGTCCGCGGCTCCTCCCCTGCGCGCCGGCCTGGTGCCCGACGCCGCGAAGAAGTCGGCGCGGCACCTGCGCACCCTCCTCGACACACCCGCGCTGGCACTGACCGACGAGACGGAAGTCGTCGCGTGGGAAGGACTTTCCGAGCACCACGCGGCCGAGGCGATGGCGCAGGCGGAGGACGTGTTCCTGACGGGGCGGACCCAGGCGTTCGACATCGGCTGCAGCGAGCCGAACTGCCCGATCAACTGCGCGGTCGTGGCACCCCTGACCGTCGAGGGCAGGGTGGTCGGGACGCTGGCGGCCTACTCGCGTGAGGCGTCGGCCGGTCTGGTGCGCGCCACCAACCAGGTGGCGCGGTGGGCGGCGGGGCAGCTGGAACTGGCAGAGCTCGACCGGTCCCGCACCCGCCTGGTGGAGGCGGAGGTGCGTGCCCTGCGGGCCCAGATCTCGCCGCACTTCATCTACAACTCGTTGTCCGCCATCGCCTCCTACGTCCGCACGAACCCGGAGCGGGCGCGGACCCTGCTGCTCGACTTCGCGGACTTCACCCGGTACTCCTTCCGCCGGCACGGCGACTTCACGACGCTGGCGGAGGAACTGCGGTCCATCGACCAGTACCTGGCGCTGGAGCGGGCGCGCTTCGGCGAACGCCTGAAGGTCACGCTGCAGGTGGCGCCGGAGGTGCTGCCGGTGACCGTGCCGTTCCTGTGCCTGCAGCCGCTGGTGGAGAACGCAGTGCGGCACGGGATGGAGGGCAAGGTCGAGCCGGGCCACATCCAGATCTACGCCAACGACGGCGGCGCGGAGGCCCACATCACCATCGAGGACGACGGCATCGGCATGGACCCGGAGAAGCTGCGCCGCACGCTGGCCGGTCAGGTCGACGAGTCGGCGGGGATCGGGCTCGGCAACATCGACGAACGGCTGCGCCGCGTCTACGGCGACGAGTACGGGCTCGTGGTGGAGACGGCCTGCGGGCTGGGCACGAAGATCACCGTGCGGGTGCCGAAGTACCAGGCAGGCCTCAACGGCATGTGAGCGCCCGGCCGGGAGCACCGAACCACCGTTTCCCTTTTGTTACCCGGCGGACGTATTCCGGCGCAGGCCGCGGCTCCCTGGAGGGGCATGGCCGACTCAGAAGACATCCGGTACTTCGGACCACCCGCCGACATGACCTCCGGAGAGGCCGGACCCGCACCCGTCGGGTTCCCGTCGATACCGGACGAGGTGCTGGAGAGGCACAACGCCAGGATCCTCGACCCCAAGACGGCGCCCTCCCTCCCTGGCTTCCCGGCGACCCCCACGGTCTACCGGGCCGACGACCTGCTGATCCCCGACAGGCGGCGGCGGAACATGAACATCTACAGCGGTGTTCTGCACGAGAAGCTGGGGCTGACGCTCCACGACAACTCGAGGGGCAACGACGTCTTCGCCAGAGGTGTGCTGAGGGCGAGCGACCCGAACCGGCCGGCCGTCGTCGACGCCTGGCTCGCGCTGCAGACGCTGCGGGCCAACCTCTCCGAGGAGGAGGTGGAGGGAGTCGGGCTCAACCACCTGCTGATCGGGACGGCGATGGGCGGGATCGGCGGCTCGTCGGGGAACCTGCGCGGTGTGCCGGGCGCCGTCAACGGTGGCCCGTACGGCCTGGACGAGCTCGGCTACTGGCGGCGGCCCGTCGCGCTGAAGGCGACGCGTCCCGCCAGGCGCACCGACGCGCAGGCGGGACGGCGGCCGACGATCGCGGTGCTGGACACGGGCTGGTCCAGGAACGCCTGGCTGGACTCCTACCCCGAGGGCACCACCGACTTCGTCGTCGTCGACGAGGAGCTGCAGCAGGACATCGACGCCAAGGCGCTTCCCGGTGAGGCGCCCGGCGGATCCGACGACCAGCCGTTCACCTCGGAGCCGCTGGTCGGTGAGCTGAGCACGCACGCGGGGCACGCCACCTTCATCACGGGGCTCGTCCAGCAGGTCGAGCCGGACGCCACGGTGCTGTCGATCAGGGTCATGCACAACGACGGAATCGCGAGCTCCGGCGTGGTCTCGTACGCGCTCGGGCGGCTGCTCGAGCGGGTGGTGACGGCCCAGGACCCCGCGAGCACGGAGCAGGACCGGGCGAGGATGGTCGACATCGTGTCGCTGTCGATGGGCAACTTCCTCGAGGGCGACTTCGGCGCGGCCGAGCGCGACGAGCTGACCAAGGCCATCGACGCGCTGCGGGAACGCGGCGTGATCGTGGTGGCCTCCGCGGGGAACTTCGCCAGCAGCCGCGAGTTCTACCCGGCGGCGCTCGCCGGGCGCACCGGCCACGTGGACCCCGTGACCAACGGCGGGCCGCCCGTCATCAGCGTCGGCGCGCTGAACCCGAACCTCACCAGGTCGTTGTTCAGCAACGACAGCGACAGGTGGGTGACGTGCTGGGCCCGCGGGGCGGCGCTCGTCAGCATCTTCCCCCAGGCCACGAACGCCGCCAGGAGCGCGGCCTTCCGGGTGCACAAGCGCATCAGGCCGGAGTCCGTGCAGGAGAACGATCCCCTCAACTTCCGGGAGTCGATGGAGAGCGACGACTACACGGTCGGTTTTGCCATGTGGAGTGGAACTTCCTTCTCCACACCGCTGGTGGTCGGTAGGCTGGCGAAACTGTTGCTGAACAGTCCCCGCACATCGCTCGCGCACGCCGACACCATCAGTCGGGCGGGCACGGCGATCAAGCAGCTCGGCAGCGAGAATACGTAGGTCTGCCATGCCGAACGGTGAAACCGCAGCGCCGGAAAGCGCCTTCCGGCAACGCCGGAACCGCGTCACCGAGCTGTTCCTCCAGGTGCGCGCCGGCGACCGCGACCGGCTGGACGAGCTGATCGCGCTGCTGACGCCCGTGCTGTGGCAGGTGGCCCGCGCGCAGGGACTGGACAGGTCGAGCAGCCAGGACGCCGTCCAGGTCGCCTGGCTGCGCTTCCTCGACGACATCGACCGCATCCACACACCGGCCGCCGTGGCCGGGTGGCTCGTCACGACCACCAAGCGCGAGGCGTGGCGGATGCGGCGCAGGCAACACGACGACGAGTCGATCGACGGGTACGAACGGGCCGACGGCTCGGCCACGCCGGAGGAGACCGCGGTGCTGAGCGACGAACAGCGACGGCTGTGGGCAGCGGTCGGAAAGCTCTCCGAGCGCTGCCAGGAGTTGCTGCGGGTCGTGGCGTTCGTGCACCGGCCCAGCTACGCCGACCTGGCCCAGCGGCTCGGCATGCCCGTCGGCGGGGTCGGGCCCACGCGGGGCAGGTGCCTCGCGCAGCTGAGGGTGGCGCTCGCGTCCGGATCGGACGGTGAGCGGTGAACATCCACGAAGAACCCCTGGACGAGCAGGACTTCCGCGTTCTCGACGCGGTGCGCGAGGTCTACGAGGCGATCGACCCGATGCCGGCGGACCTGCTCGACGGCATCAGGTTCTCGATCGCGGTGCGGGACCTCGGGATGGAGGTCGCACGGGAGTCGCACGACCTGCTCGCCGTCGGCACGCGCGGCGAGGACGACAAGAGGTTGCTGAGCTTCGAGAGCGCCAGCGCGACCATCACGATCAGCCTGAGGGTCGACGACTCCGGCACGGTGCGGCTGGACGGCTGGCTGATCCCGGCGGGCACCGGCCTGGTGGAGCTGCGGTCCCCGCTGGGTTCCTGGACGACCGAGTCGGACGAGCGGGGGCGGTTCGTCCTCGACGGCCTGCCCCGCACCAACGCGTACCTGGTCATCAGGGCCGGCGCGGTGGTCACCACACCGACGATCGAGTTGTGAGACGTGCCAGGTCCCCCGAAACCGCTCTCCCCGGCGACGGTCGCCAGGGTGATGCGGATGCGGGAGGCCGGCGCGGGCATCACCAACAGCGGCCGTCCCGCGGCGGGGGCGCGCAGGCTCCGCGCGGCGCTGCGGATCCTCGGCTGGCCGCCGGGACAGGGCCTGCCCGGCGACCGGTGGCTGACCGGCCGGGTGCTCATCAGCCTCGCGTTCGCCGAGGCCGAGCACGGTGACACCGGGGCGGGGCTCAGGCTGCTGGACGAGGCGGACGGCTTGGTCGCGCCGGAGCACCGCGGGATCCTGCTGCAGAACCGCGGCACGATCCTGCACCGCGCGGGCCGCACCGACGAGGCGCTGCCGGTGCTGGACGCGGCCGTGCCGTTGCTCGCGGAGGCGCGTGACTTCTACAACCTCGCCTCTGCCCTGCTCAACCGCGCCACGCTGCACCTGGGCGTCGGCAGGGTCCGGCAGGCGCGGGAGGACCTGCGGCGGTCCGGGGAGATCGCGCGGCTGCACGGCTTCGAGCTGATCGAGGCGAAGGTCGACCACGACGACGCGTACTGCCACCTGCTCGTCGGCGACATCCCGCTCGCGTTGCGCACGCTCGACGCCGCCGCTCGCGGGTACGCGGTGCACGGAGCCGGCTACCTCGCGGTGGTGGCGTGGACAAGGCCAGGGCGCTGCTCGCTGCGGGGATGGCGGGAGCGGCCGAACGGGAGGTGGACGCGACGTTCGAGCTGTTCCGGGGTGACCGGCTCAGCGTCGACTACGCGTGGGCGGAGCTGACCAGGGCCCAGGCCGCGCTCGCGCTCGGCCGTCACCGCGACGCGCGGACGTGGGCGGGACGTGCCGCACGCCGGTTCCGCGGGCACGGTGACGCGGCGTGGGCCGCGCTGGCGGAACTGACGACGATCCGCGCGGAGCTGCCCTCCACGCGCAGACCGCGGCGGCTCGCCGCGACCGCCGCGCTGGTGGCGGCCCGGTTGCGCGCGCTGGGCCTGCGGCACGACGCGGCCGCGGCGGAACTGGTGTCGGTCCGCGCGCTGCTCGCCGCGGGCGAGACGACGGGCCCGGTGCCACGGCCGGGCGCCGGTGAGCCGCTGGACGTCCGCCTCCTGCGCCGGCTCGTCAACGCGGACCTGGCGCTGTCACGGGGAAGCCGCGCGCTCGCGTTCTCCCAGCTGCGGCAAGGGCTTTCGGCGCTGGACGAGCACCGCAGGAGGTGCGGCAGCCTGGAGATGAGGGTGGGCGCGTCCGCGCTGGGCGTCGAGCTGGCGCGGACGGGACTGGACCTCGCGTTCGAACGCGGCACACCCGGCCTGGTGTTCAACTGGTCGGAACGGTGCCGCGCGCGTGCTTTCCGCGTCCGAGGGGTGCGGCCACCGGCCGATCCGCGGACGCGGGACCTGCTGGCGGAGTTCCGGCAGCTCAGCCGCGACCCGCGCGCGGGAGCCAGGCTGGCCCAGCTCGAACGGCGGTTGCGCGAACAGGAGTGGCAGCGCGACGGCGGCGGGGACAGCGAGGACCACGTGCCGATGCGCGAGCTGCGCGCCGAGCTCGCGGCGGCGGGCCGCACGATGATCAGCTTCGTCACCCGCGGCGACAGGCTCGCCGCCCTCACGATCGGCGGCACGTCGGCGCGCCTGGTCGACCTCGGCGACACCGCGGTCGTGCGGGAGACCGCCCAGCGGTTGCTGAGCGACCTCGACGCGCTCACGGGGTGGAAGCTGCCGACGAGCATCGAGGACGTGCTGCGCGAGTCCGCCGACTGGCACCTCGCGAAGCTCCAGGACCACCTGCTCACGCCGTTGCGGATCGACCTCGACGCCGTCGTCGTGGTCCCGTGCGGCGGGCTGGCCACGATCCCGTGGGGACTGCTGCCCCTGCTGCGCGGCAGGGCGGTGTCGGTCGCTCCCTCCGCCACGGCGTGGGTGCTCGCGCACCGCTCGCGGACCACGTCACGGGTGAGCGCGCTGCTGGTGGCGGGCCCTCGGCTCGACCACGCGGAGACGGAGGTCAACGAGCTCGCGCGGATCTACCCCAGCGGGTTGAAGCTGGTCGGCGAGCACGCGACGGTGAGGGCCACGCTGCACGCGTTGGACGGCGTGGGCGTGGCGCACCTCGCCACGCACGGCCGCCACGAGCCCGACAACGTCCTGTTCTCCTGCCTCGACCTCGCGGACGGGCCGCTGCTCGCCCACGACCTCCAGGACCTGGCCAGCCCGCCGGGGCACGTGGTGCTGTCCGCCTGCGACGTCGGGCAGGCGGCCGTGCGGCCGGGTGACGAGATCCTCGGGCTCACCGCCGCCATGCTCTACGTCGGCACCACGACCGTCGTCTCCAGCGTGGCCAGGGTCCCCGACGACCTCGCGGTCCCCGTGATGGCCGAGTACCACCGGGCCGTCATCGGCGGGGCTGATCCCGCGCAGGCGCTGGCGTCGACCTCCGCTGCGGACCAGCTGGTGCCGCTGGTGTGCTTCGGCGCCGGATGAGCGGTGGGCCGGACGTATTCAGACGGCGGCAGATCGCCCCTGCACCGGTATGACGCCAAGGTTGACGCCAAGAGAAGCCGTCGTCCTGGAGCAGGTTGCCGCCGGGCTCACCAACCAGGCGATCGCCCGCAGGCTGTGCATCTCGCCGGGCACCGTCAGCAAGCACCTGGAGCACGCCTACCGCAAGCTCGGCGCCTCCGACCGGCTGACGGCGGTGCTCCGCGCCTTGCGGCACGGCCTGATATGAAAACGCCGGGGCCGCCCTTCCTCAGGGCGGCCCCGGCGCAAGCCTCACGACCTCAGCCGGCTGCCTTCGCCGCGCGGCGGTCGGCCGCGTCCAGCACTGCCCTGACCCAGTCGATCTCGTCGGTCCCGCAGGCGCCCTCGGCCGCGGCGCGGCGCAGCCGGACCCACAGCCCGAGGTCGGTCCACTCCTGGAACCGCCGGTGCACGGTGGGAACGGTCACGCCGAACGACGCGGGCAGGTGCCGCCACGCGCAGCCGGAGGACAGCACGAACACGATCGCGGTGAACACCGAGCGGTTGGACACGCGGCCGCGGCCACCGCCCTGGCGGCGCACCTTGGCCGGTGGGATCAGCGGCTCGACGACGGCCCACAGGTTCGGCGAGACCAGGCGGGCTGAGAGCTGGTCGATGACGTCACCGCGGCCGCTGTCTGCGGTGGGCTCCGGCCAGGCGGAGGAGGTGCGGGTCCAGGAGTCCTGCCGCGGCGCGGTGGCGGCGGGCCGCTGGTCCTGGCGGACGGACTCGGCGCGCTGCCGGGAGCGGAGCAGGGTGGCCAGTGCCGTGTCCTCCGCCG
>JASLAV010000716.1 GCA_030146905.1 Lentzea sp.
CTGCTGTTCGCGGTCGACTCGATCCCGGCGATCTTCGGCCTCACCAAGGAGCCCTACCTGGTGCTGACCGCCAACGCGTTCGCGTTGATGGGCCTGCGCCAGCTGTTCTTCCTGGTGGGTGGCCTGCTGGACCGCCTGGTGCACCTGAGCAAGGGCCTCGCGGTGGTGCTCGCGTTCATCGGGTTCAAGCTCATCTTCGAGGCGATGCACCACCACGGCGTCTCGTGGGCTCCGGAGATCCCGATCGTGGTGTCTCTCGGGGTGATCGTGGTGACGCTCGCCATCACCACGGTGTGGAGCCTGCACACCTCCAGGCGGGCCGCCCGGTCGGCGGTGGAGGGTGCCGAGAGTGCGCAGAGGAGCGAGGACGCTCCCGTGAAGGACTCTCAACCGTGAATCGTGTGGCCTTCGGAGTCCTTCCGGAGCGTCTTGGCCACGGCCGCGACGGCCTCGGTGTCCTTGCGCTGCTCGTTGAGCGCGGTGGACAGCCCGAGGCCGAGCGCGCGGCCGTCCGCGGAGAAACCCTGACGCGGCTGGGTCAGCGAACGCGCGAAGTCCTTGAAGCGGGACATGACTTTCCTTCTCTCAGCGTCGATGGCGGCTCCCGAGGCGCGCAGAAGCCCGGAAGGCACTGCCGCACGGGAGGAACAGGGTTGCGGCCGGGGTCACCTTCTCCGGGTACCCACTGCGGGTCCTCGTCGACCCCATCCCTGTCGCGATTCAGCATACTGCGTTTTGTATGCAATCCATCGCCATCGTGTCGCGGATCACCCGTTCGGTACCAAATGACCGTTTCGGGTGATCCGCGAAGTACGACTCAGTCGCTCTCCGGGGTCTTCCGGTCGTGGTAGGTCTGGCGGGTCTGCTCCGCGTGGTGGTGCATGACCTCGCCGGCCCGCTCCGCGTCGCCGTCCGCGATGGCCGCGATCAGTTCGGCGTGCTCGTTCCACGAGTCGCGGCTGCGCGGGCGGGCGATCGGGGTGTAGTACCAGCGGACCCTGCGGTCGACCAGCCCGATCATCTCCGACAGGACCTTGTTGCGGCCGATCGCCGCGACGGCCGCGTGCAGGTTGGCGTTCGCCTCGACCAGGCGTTCCACGTCGGCTGCGACCAGCGCTTCCTCGCCCGCCTTCTGCAGCTTCTTCAGCTGCTTCACGTCCTGGGCGGTCGCGTGTTCGGCGGCGAGCTTGGCGGAGTAGGTTTCCAGCACGCTGCGCACGGCCAGCAGCTGGTCGGCCTCCTCCTCGGTCGGGGTGTGCACGAAGGCGCCCTGGGCGGGCCGCAGGTCGACCCAGCCGTCGGTCTGCAGGCGCTGCAGCGCCTCGCGCACGGGTTGCCTGCTCACGCCGAGGTACTCGGCCAGCTCGGCCTCGACCAGGTGCTGGCCGGGGGCGAGGGTGCGGTTGACGATGAGCTCGAGCAGGGCGTCGTAGACGGCTTGACGCAGCGGTGCGGGCCGTTCGACCCGGCGGCTGGCCGCGGCGCTGAGAGGGCCGCGGGCGGCCCGGCGGCCACTGGGCGAAGAGGTCATGTCGTACAGAATACAGCTTTTGGTATGCAAAAAGCACTTGTGGTGAAATACCCGTGTTGTCCGTATACTGTATGCAATCTTGCCGTGACGGCAGAGCAGGGTGGGGCATGACATGAAGATCGCTGTTCTCGGAGCCGGAGCGATCGGTGCCTACGTCGGTGCGGCGTTGCACCGCGCCGGCGTGGAAGTCCACCTGATCGCACGTGGAGCACACCTCGCCGCCCTGCGGGAGCACGGCGTGCGGGTGCTGAGTCCTCGCGGTGACTTCACCGCGCGTCCGCACGCGACCTCCGATCCCGCCGAGGTGGGGGAGGTCGACTACGTCTTCCTCGGTCTGAAGGCGTACTCGTACGCGTCGTCGGGCGATCTGCTGGCACCGCTGATGGGTCCCGGCACCGCCGTGATCGCGGCGCAGAACGGGATCCCGTGGTGGTACTTCCACGGCATGACCGGGCATCCCCTGGAGGGACACCGGATCGAGGCCGTGGACCCCGGTGGTTCGGTCACCGCCGTGCTGCCCATGGAGCGGGCGATCGGCTGCGTCGTCTACTGCTCGACCGAGATCGAGTCACCGGGCGTGATCCGGCACCTGGAGGGCACGCGGTTCTCGATCGGCGAGCCGGACAGGTCGATCTCACCGCGCTGCGTGGCGCTGAGCGAGGCGATGGTCGCGGGCGGGCTGAAGTGCCCTGTGGAGAAGGACGTCCGCGAGGACATCTGGATCAAGCTGATGGGCAACGTGGCGTTCAACCCGCTGAGCGCGCTGACCCGCGCGACGATGGTGGAGATCTGCGACCACGACGACAGCCGCGACCTCGTGGCCCAGATGATGGCGGAGACCCTGACCATCGCGCGGGCGGCGGGCTGCGACCCCCGGATCTCCATCGACAAGCGCATCGACGGCGCCCGCCGCGTCGGGCACCACAAGACGTCGATGCTGCAGGACCTGGAGGCGGGCAAGCGGCTCGAGATCGACGCGATCATCGGCGCCGTGGTGGAGATCGCCGAGCTGACCCGCGTGCCGGCACCGACGCTGCGGCACGTCTACGCGGCGATCGACCTGCTGTCGCGCACGTCGCTGGTGTCGTAGTTGTTGCTGCGACAGCTGGAGTACCTCGTCGCGCTGGCGCGGGAACGCCACTTCGCCCGCGCGGCTGAGGCCTGCCACGTGTCCCAGCCGTCGTTGTCGGCGGCGATCAGCAAGCTCGAACGCGAGCTCGGGGTGCCGATCGTGTCCAGGGGACGCCGCTTCGAGTCGCTGACGCCGGAGGGGGAGCGGGTCCTGCTGTGGGCGCACCGCATGCTCGCGGACCGCGACGCGCTGCGGCAGGACCTGTCGCGGATGCGCGAGTCGTTGTCGGGCGTGCTGCGGATCGGCGCGATCCCGACAGCGCTGCCGGCGGCACCGCTGCTGACGACCCCGTTCTGCGAGCGCTACCCGCACGTGCGGGTGACGCTGGAGTCGTTGTCGTCACGGGAGATCGTGCGGCGGCTCGACGAGTTCGAGCTCGACATCGCGATGACCTACGTCGACGACTCGGACCGCGCCATGCCGTTGTACGAGGAGCGCTACGTGCTGCTCACACCGGCGGACGAGGAGATCGCCTCGCGTCCGGTGGCGCGGTGGGCGGACGTCGCGGCGCTGCCGCTGTGCATGCTGACCTCGAAGATGCGCAACCGCCGGATCCTCGACGGCATCTTCGCGGACGCCGGCGTGCAGCCGGTGCCGGTGATCGAGGCCGACACCGTGGCGACCCTCTACGCCCACGTGGCCACGCGGAAGTGGTCGAGCGTCATCGCCCACGCGTGGCTGCAGATGTTCGGCGCACCGGAGGGGATGCGCGTGGTGCGCATCGAGGACCCCCGGCGGGTGCCGCGGATCGGGCTCGTCGTGGGCGACCAGGAACCGGTGTCGATGCTGGCGCGGGCGATGCTGGGCCTCACGCGGGGCCTGGACGTGCGCGGCGAGCTGGAACGCATGCTGCACAAGCACCTTGATAGGCGGGACCTATGAGGGGATAGGCAGTTTCGCTTGGACGTGGCGACGGTGTTGCTCCGATGCTGGAGGCATGAAGATTGTCTGCGTCCTCTACGACGACCCGGTGACCGGGTACCCCGCGACCTACGCCCGTGACGACCTGCCCGTGCTGCCGGGATATCCCGGCGGGCAGACCCTGCCCACTCCGTCCTCCGTGGACTTCACGCCCGGCCACCTGCTCGGCAGCGTGTCCGGTGAGCTGGGGCTGCGGCCGTTCCTCGAAGGCCTGGGCCACGAGCTGGTGGTGACCTCGGACAAGGAGGGACCGGACTCGGTCTTCGACCGCGAGCTGGCCGACGCCGACGTCGTGATCTCCCAGCCGTTCTGGCCCGCCTACCTGACCGCGGAACGCCTGGACCGCGCGCCGAACCTGAAGCTCGCGCTGACCGCGGGCATCGGCTCCGACCACGTCGACCTCGACGCCGCCATCCGGCACGGCGTCACGGTCGCCGAGGTGACCTACTGCAACAGCATCAGCGTCGCCGAACACGTGGTGATGTCGATCCTCAACCTGGTTCGCAACTTCGCGCCCTCGCACCGGATCGTGCTGGACGGCGGCTGGAACATCGCCGACGCCGTGGCCCGCTCCTACGACGTCGAGGGCATGCACGTGGGCACCGTCGCGGCCGGGCGCATCGGCCTGGCGGTCCTCAGGAGGATGAAGCCGTTCGACGTGCACCTGCACTACACCGACCGCCACCGGTTGCCGCGCGAGGTGGAGGAGGAGCTCGGGCTGACGTTCCACGCCTCGGCCGCGGACATGGTGCCCCACTGCGACGTCGTGACGATCAACGCGCCACTGCACCCCGAGACGGAGGGCCTGTTCGACGACGAGCTGATCGCGACGATGAAGCGCGGCGCGTACCTGGTCAACACCGCACGGGCGCGGATCGCCGACCGCGACGCGGTGGTGCGGGCGTTGCGGAGCGGCCGGCTGGCCGGCTACGCAGGGGACGTGTGGTTCCCGCAGCCCGCGCCGGCCGACCACCCGTGGCGGACCATGCCGAACCACGGCATGACCCCGCACATCTCGGGTTCGTCGTTGTCGGCGCAGGCCCGGTACGCCGCCGGCACCAGGGAGATCCTGGAGTCGTTCTTCGCCGGGACGCCGATCCGCGACGAGTACCTGATCGTCGACGGTGGCAGGCTGGCCGGCACGGGAGCGCATTCGTACGCGGTCCGCGGGTAGGGCCGCCGCTCGTGCCCGCCATGCCCGGTGATCACGCCGAGCAGATGCGGCGTGCCCGGGCGGTCGTGGCCGTCGTCGGTGCGGTCTCGATCGCTTGCGCGGTGTCGGACGAGGTGCACGGTGAGGCCGTCCGCGAGGCGGCGCTCTGTTCGGTGGAAGCGATCGTCACGCGGACCGGTTGACCGTTCCCGCAGTGGTCGCGGCCGGTGGCCGCACGCCGCACGCCGCTTGTCCCGTTTCGAGAAACCACAACCGGGGGCTAGCGCACACCGAAGATTGCATACAGTATGGACCCAGGAGGTGTCGTCATGAGCAGGCGGAAGAAGACCGAGCCCTACGTGCGGCTGACCCAGCCGTTGGTGCGCGACGCGGGAGTTCTGCGTCCGGCCACCTGGGACGAGGCGCTGGACAAGGCGGCGGAGGGCTTCCGCAGGAACGTCGCCGCCGGTGGACCGGACGCGTTCGGCATGTTCTCCTGTGCGCGGGCCACCAACGAGATGAACTACATGGCCCAGAAGTTCACGCGTGCGGTGATCGGGACGAACAACGTCGACAGCTGCAACCGCACGTGCCACGCGCCGAGCGTGGCCGGCCTCGCCAAGGTGTTCGGCAGCGGTGGCGGGACCTCCTCCTACCAGGAGATCGAGGACGCCGACCTGATCGTCCTGTGGGGCTCGAACGCCCGCGAGGCCCACCCGATCTTCTTCCAGCACGTGCTGAAGGCGGTCAACAAGGGCGCGAAGCTCTACGTGGTCGACCCGCGGCTGACGAGCACCGGCAAGTGGGCGCACGGGTGGTTGCGGCTCAACGTCGGCACCGACATCCCGCTGGCCCACGCCATCGCCCGCGAGATCATCGTGTCCGGGCTCGTCAACCAGTCGTTCATCGACCGCGCGACCGAGGGCTACGAGGAGTTCGCCAGGACCGTCGAGCCGTGGACGCTGCCCGTCGCCGAGCTGGAGACCGGTGTTCCCGCCGAGCTCATCCGCGAGCTCGCGCACGCCTACGCCAAGGCCGACCGCGGTCAGCTCAGCTGGACGCTCGGCATCACCGAGCACCACAACGGCACGAACAACGTGCTGAGCCTCATCAACCTGTCGCTGCTGACCGGTCAGGTCGGCCGGTACGGCGCGGGGCTGAACCCGTTGCGCGGCCAGAACAACGTCCAGGGCGGTGGCGACATGGGCGCCATCCCCGACCGGCTGCCCGGCTTCCAGGACATCACCGACCCCGCCGTCGCCGAGAAGTTCAACTCCGCGTGGGGGTCGAACTTCAAGGCGAGCAAGGGCTGGAACCTCACCCAGATGCTCGAGGCGATGGAACGCGGTGACATGACCACCGTCTACATCATCGGTGAGAACCCCGTGCAGTCCGAGGCCGACTGCGAGCACACGATCAAGCGGCTGTCCAACCTGGACCACGTGGTGGTGCAGGACATCTTCCTCACCAAGACCGCGCAGCTCGCGCACGTCGTGCTGCCGGCCGCCGCCGCGTGGTGCGAGACCGACGGCACGTTCACCAACAGCGAGCGCCGGGTGCAACGCGTGCGAAAAGCCCTCACACCGCCAGAGGGTGCCCGCGACGACATCGAGATCATGAGCGAGATCGCCGCACGGCTCGGCGCGAGGTGGGAGCACAAGACCGGCCAGGACGTGTGGGACGAGCTGCGCAGCCTGTCGCCGATCCACACCGGCATGACCTACGACCGGCTGGAGGAGCTCGGCGGCATCCAGTGGCCGTGCCCGAGCGAGGACTCGCTCGAACCCAGCTTCCTGCACGGCAGGTTGTGGGAGGACGACCCGGTCAAGCGCGGCATGCCCGCGACGTTCTCGCCGGTGCCGCACAGCCCGCCCGTCGACGAGCTGACGAGTGAGTTCCCGTTCCGCCTCACCACCGGACGCAGGCTCGACTCCTACAACACCGGTGTGCAGTCGCACGGCTTCGAGTCGCCGCTGCGCATGGGCGAGACGCTCGACCTGTGCCCGCAGGACGCGGCGGCGCTCGGTGTGGTCGCCGGTGAGGAAGTGCAGATCACGTCACGGCGCGGGCAGATCCAGGCGCCGGTGCGCATCGACGACGGGCTCACGCCGGGACTGGTGTTCATGACCTTCCACTTCCCGGACGAGATCGACGTCAACGTGCTCACGATCGAGGCGACCTGCCCGATCGCGGGCACCGCCGAGTACAAGGCCGCGGCCATCCGCGTCGACAAGCTCCCGGTGAAGGTGGGCTGAGTTGGACCTCAAGCTGCTCGACATCGAGCCGTCAGAAGCCGAACGCGTCGTCGTCGACCTGTTCACCGGCATGGGACGGGACCAGTTGCTGCCCGCCCTGCACGCCGTGAACGACAGGGTCGGCTGGATCAGCCAGGGCGCGCTGAACCACATCTGCCGCGTCCTGCACGTCCCGCCCGCCGAGGCGTACGGCGTGGCGAGCTTCTACTCGTTGTTCTCGCTGACCGAACGGCCGGCGAAGGTCGTGCACGTCTGCGTCGACCTGGCCTGCCAGGTCAACGGCGCGAAGGCGTTGTGCGACAGGCTGACCGACGAGCTCGGCCCGGCGGGGGCGAGGAGCGGCTGGCTGCGCAGCCCGTGTCTCGGGGTGTGCGAGAAGGCTCCCGCGGCACTGGCGTTCGAGGCGGGGGAGGTGGCGAAGGAGCAGCTCCTGGCGCCCACCCACGCCGGTGAGGTGATCGCGGTGGCGGCCGCGGGCCCTTCCCACCCAAAGGGTTCAAATGCTGACGGTGGGCGCGCGGAGGTGCCGCAGGTCGGTGATCCCGGCCTGCGGCTGCTCAAGCGGGTGGGCGTCGTCGACCCGGAGTCGCTCGACGACTACCGCGCCACCGGCGGCTACTCGGCGCTGCGGGCGGCGCTGGCCCTCGGGCCGTCCGGGGTGATCCGCGAGATCACCGACGCAAAGCTGATGGGGCGCGGCGGCGCGGCGTTCCCGACGGGGCGCAAGTGGGACGCGGCCGCCCGTCAGCCCGTCCGGCCGCACTACCTGGTGTGCAACGCGGACGAGAGCGAGCCCGGCACGTTCAAGGACAGGGTGCTGATGGAGGGCGACCCGTTCGCGGTGGTCGAGTCGATGACGATCGCGGCGTTCGCGTCCGGCTGCTCGCGCGGTTACCTGTACCTGCGCGGCGAGTACCCGCGGGCGTTGCACCTGCTGCGCAACGCGATCTCGAAGGCGCGTGAGCGGAACTTCCTCGGCGACGACATCATGGGCCACGAGGGGTTCTCGTTCGACATCGAGATCCGCCGCGGCGCGGGCGCGTACATCTGCGGCGAGGAGACCGCGATCTTCAACTCCATCGAGGGCTTCCGCGGTGAGCCGCGGTCGAAGCCCCCCTTCCCGGTGGAGCAGGGGCTCTTCGGCAAACCGACCGTGGTCAACAACGTGGAGACGCTGGTCAACGTGCCGGTGATCCTCACGGAGGGACCCCAGGCGTACCAGGACATGGGTACCGAGGCGTCCACGGGGCCGAAGCTCTTCTGCCTGTCGGGCAACGTGATTCGTCCGGGCGTGTACGAGGTGCCGTTCGGCACCACGCTCGGGGAACTCCTCGATCTGGCGGGTGGCGTGCCGCCAGGCCGGGAGCTGCGAGCGGTACTGCTCGGCGGGGCGGCAGGCGGGTTCGTCCGCCCGGACGAGCTCGACCTGCCGCTCACCCTGGAGGACGCGCGGGCCGCGGGCACCACGCTCGGCTCCGGTGTCGTGCTGGTGCTCGACGACACCGCCGACCTCGGCAGCTTCCTGCTGCGCATCGCCGCGTTCTTCCGCGACGAGTCGTGCGGGCAGTGCGTGCCGTGCCGGATCGGCACGGTGCGCCAGGAGGAGGCGTTGCACCGGCTGGTGGGCAAGCGCCCGCTGAGCACTTCGGCCGCGGATCTCCAGCTGCTGCGGGAGGTCGGGCAGGTCATGCGCGACTCCTCGATCTGCGGTCTGGGCCAGACCGCCTGGAACGCCATCGAATCAGCTCTGGACAGGTTGGGTTACGCGGAGGAGGCGGCGTCGTGACGATCGTCGAGATCGGCCTGCCGAAGCGGCTCGTCGAGGTGACGCTGGACGGCGAAAGCGTTCGCGTGCCGGAAGGAGCGACGATCCTGGACGCCTGCACGGCGGTCGGGAAGTCGATCCCGACGCTCTGCTACGGCGACACGCTGAAGCCCGCAAACGCTTGTCGCGTCTGCATGGTCGAGGTCGAAGGGGCGCGCACGCTGGTGCCGTCGTGCTCGCGCAAGGTCGAGCCCGGCATGGTGGTGCGCACCGACTCCGAACGCACGCAGCACAGCCGAAAGCTGGTGCTGGAGCTCCTCGGGTCCGCCACGGACCTCTCCACCACGCCGCACGTGGACGAGTGGATGTCGGCGTGCGGTGCCGACCCCGCCCGGTTCGGCCCGCCGGCTCCTCCCTCGGAGGACCGCGACGAGCGCCGGCCGGGCGAGCACGAGGAGATCGACGGGTCGGTCGCCGCGACCGTCCGCCAACCGATCAAAGTGGACAATCCGCTGTACGTCCGCGACCTGGGCAAGTGCATCATGTGCTACAAGTGCGTCGACGCGTGCGGCGACCAGTGGCAGAACACCTTCGCGATCTCGGTCGCCGGCCGCGGCTTCGACACACGGATCTCCACGGAGTTCGCGACGCCGTTGCCCGAAAGCGCTTGCGTCTACTGCGGCAACTGCATCGAGGTCTGCCCGACCGGTGCGTTGAGCTTCAAGAGCGAGCACGACAAGCGCGAAGACGGCACCTGGGACGAAGAGGCCCAGACCCGGACGACCACGATCTGCACCTTCTGCGGTGTCGGCTGCAACCTGACGCTGCACGTGCAGGACAACGAGATCGTCAAGGTCACTTCGCCGCACGACAGCACCGTCACGCACGGAAACCTGTGCATCAAGGGCCGTTTCGGCTGGCAGCACGTGCAGAACCGCTGACTCACGCATCCGGGAGGGCGCTGGAGATGTCGTTGATCCTCAAGCCGGGAACCTCGTGGGACGAGATCTACGCGCAGTGCGTCCGGACCGCACCCGAGGCGTTCCACGACGATCGGCTGCTCAACCACTTCGGCGGCGCGTGGAGCCGCGGCGGCGAACCGGTGCCCGCCACGAGCCCCGTCGACGGCTCCACGATCGCGGGCCCGCCGTTCCTCGGCTCCGAGGCCGCAGGCGGCGCGGTGGCCGCCGCGGTCGAACAGCACGTCCAGTGGCGTGAAGTGCCTCTGGCGGAACGCAAACAGCGCGTGTCCGCCGCTCTCGACGCCCTGACCGAGCACCGCGACCTGCTGTCGTTGCTGCTGGTGTGGGAGATCGGCAAGCCGTGGCGGCTCGCGACGGCCGACGTCGACCGCTGCATCGAGGGCGTGCGGTGGTACGTCGAGGAGATCGACGCGATGCTGGCCGGGCGCGGGCCGCTGCCCGGTCCGGTGAGCAACATCGCGTCGTGGAACTACCCGATGAGCGTGCTCATGCACGCGATGCTGGTGCAGGCACTGGCGGGCAACGCCGTCATCGCCAAGGCGCCGACCGACGGCGGCGTGAGCTGCCTGACCCTCGCGACCGCGCTGGCCGTGCGCTCCGGGCTGCCGTTGACGCTGGTGTCCGGCAGCGGAGCCGAGCTCGCGCCGGTGCTGGTCGGATCCTCGTCGCTGGGATGCGTGTCCTTCGTGGGCGGTCGTGACGTCGGCGGTGCCATCGCGGCCCGCCTGGTCGACTCGCAGCGCAGGCACGTCCTGGAGCAGGAGGGCCTGAACTGCTGGGGCGTCTGGGAAACCGACTCCTGGGACGCGCTCGGCACCCAGATCCGCAAGGCGTTCGACTACGGCAAGCAGCGATGCACCGCCTACCCGCGTTACGTCGTGCAGCGGTCGTTGTTCGACAAGTTCCTCTCCGTCTACCTGCCGGCGGTCCGGGAGGTGACGTTCGGGCACCCGCTCGCCGTCGCGTCACCGGACGACGAGCTGCCCTCGCTGGACTTCGGGCCGTTGATCAACGACGCGAAGGCCAAGGAGCTGGGCGACGTCGTGGACGAGGCCGTGCGGGCCGGTGGCGTGCCGCTGTACCGGGGATCGCTCGACTCCGGCAGGTTCCTGCCGGGCCAGCAGACGGCCGCCTACCTGGCGCCCGTCGCGATCCTCGACCCGCCGCGGTCGTCCGTGCTGCACCACGCGGAGCCGTTCGGACCGGTCGACACGATCGTGCTGGTGGACACCGAGGCCGAGCTGCTGGCCGCGATGAACGCGTCCAACGGCGCACTGGTCGCGACGCTGGCCTGTGACGACGAGGCCACCGCCCGGCGGCTGAGCGCGGACGTCCAGGCGTTCAAGGTGGGGATCAACAAGCCGCGGTCGCGAGGTGACAGGGACGAGGTGTTCGGCGGCCGCGGAGCCTCGTGGCGCGGTGCGTTCGTCGGCGGCGCGCTGCTGGTGCACGCCGTGACCGAGGGCTCGCCCGGCGAACGGATCTACGGCAACTTCCCCTCCTACTCGCTCTACCCGCCCACGTGACCTACCGGGCGGACCTGCTCCGCATCGTGCAGAACGTGGTCGAGCCCTCGGCCGCAGACGTCGACCAGCAGGCCAGGTTCCCCCGCGCCGCGCTGAACGCGCTGGGTGCGAAAGGACTCCTGGGCATGACGATCTCGCGCACGGTCGGCGGGGGAGGGCAGGACCTCCGTTCGGCCGGCCGGGTCGTCGAACACGTCGCACGGGTGTGCGGTGCGACGGCTTCCGTGCTGCGCTCGCACTACTCCGCCGCCGCGGTGCTGGACCGCTCCGGCCCGCACTGGTTGCGCGCGGAGATCGCGGCAGGGCGGCACCTGTCGACGCTGGCGGCCTTCGGTTCCGGCGGCGAGGTGTCGACGCACGGCGACGTCGCACACGTGCGGACGCGCAAGAGCTGGGTGATCGCGGCGGGGGAGGCGGACAGCTACGTCTGGTCCTGCGGCGCGGAGCTGTGGCTCGTCCCCGCTCAGGCACCCGGCCTGCTGGTACCCGCAGACCACGCGGGGATGGGCCTGCGCGGAACCGTCGCCACCTGCGTGGAGGCGGACCCCGTGCGCGTACCGGCGTCGAACAGGCTGTGGTCGGAGGAGCTCGCGTTCCCGTGGTTCCTGGTGCTGGGTGCCGCCGTGTCGCTCGGGCTGATGGAGGGTTCGCTGGCGGCGGCGCTGGGGCACCTCGGAGGCGCTGATCCCCGCACGCGGGCCGACCTGGCCAGGATGCGGGTGCGGACCGACTCCGTGCGGGTGCTCTACAACGACACGCTGTCGGCGGTGGTGTGGCACCCGGAACGGTCGCTCGACCGCGTCCGCCTGCTGGCGGTCACGGCCACCGAGGCCGCCGTCGCGGTGACCGACCTGGCGATGAAGGTGTGCGGTGACGCGGCTTTCCGCCGTGACCTGGGCATCGAGCGCCGGTTCCGCGACGCGCGGGCGGCCGCGGCGATCGAGCCGACGGTCGACGTCCTGCTGGACGCGGTGGAGATTCAGATGTCGGCTGGATAGGGTCGCCGGCATGTCCTTCGGACCTGAGCGGCAGGAGAGCCGGCCCACCGGGCAGGGGACGCGCAGGGGGCCGGTGCTGGGTGTGCTGGCGCTGGTCCTCGGCCTGGTCGGGGTCGTGGCGACCTTCCTCCCGATCGACCTGACCGGCGTCCGCGCGTACCTCGCCTGGACGTTCGGGCTGCCCGGCTTCGTCATCGCGATCCTCGGGTTGCTCGGTGACCGCCGCGGCAAGCCGCTGGCCGTGGCAGGGGCCCTGCTGTCGTTGCTGGCCGTGTTCATCGGCGTGATCACGATCGGCAACGTCGTCGGGGTCCTCTGAGGCCGGCGGCGGGAAGTGGACGAGAGCGTCGGTCATCCCGCCCTCCGGTAGGTCTCCGCGATCACCTCGAACACCCGGCCCGACGGCACCGGCAGCGCCTCGGTGAACCGCACCCCGCCGGGGTAGTGGGACAGCAAGCGCGGCAGGCAGCGCAGGTGCAGGGCGTTGGTGAGGTCGACGTACTGCGGTTTCGGGCAGTTCACGCGTGCCTCGAAGTCCTCGCGTGACGCGATCGTGCCGCCCGTACCCGCGAACAGCTGGGCGGGCATGCCGTGCCGGGCGCGGAAGGCGGTCACGTCGGCGACGCCGGACAACACCGGTGTGCCGGCGGCGAAGTCCCACGAGCGGCGGGCCAGCAGGACGTCGCGGTAGCGCAGGCGTCCTGCGACGCGCACGCCGGAGGACTCCTCGACGGGTTGCAACGGCGAGAGGTCGGCGGCGCCGCACGCCAGGTCGGCGTGCAGTGCGGCGGCACGGTCGGGCAGCGAGCCCGGCATGAGGTGGCCGAGGTACAGGACGTCCACGACGGCGCCCGTGCCACGGCGCCGCAGCCGCAGCTCGTCGCGTTCCTGGTCGTGGAACAGCTCCAGCGCGTCCGGGGTGTGGTCGGCCCAGCGCGGGTCGTCGCCGATCTCCGCGCGGCCGAGCAGCGGGTGCAGGTTGGGGTTGAAGCCCTGCACCGGGCGGTACTCGGCGAACCCGCGCGGGAACACACCGTCCGAAGTGGCCCTGACGGTCGCGTACGCCTCCGGTGGCAGCAGGTCGAGGAACCGGCCGGGGAAGCGCCCGAAACCGTCGTGGACGTGGTTCACCACGAGGTCGGAACCGGCCTGCTGCGCGAAGAACGAGTACGAGACCGGACGTGTCCTCATCCACGCGGGCAGCAGGTCGGCAGCGGCGTCGACGGCCTCGTCGGTGATCATGCCGTCCTGCACGAGGTCCGCCACCTGCGCGCGGCTGGCGCCGAGGCCACCGGTCGGCGCGCCGGACATCGCCTCGTGCAGCAGGGGAGCGCAGGCGGCGAGGCTCGCGGATCCACCGCGGCCGAACTCCTCGACGAACCGGTCGCGCGAGTACCGCCGGATCGCCAGGTGGCGGTCGAACAGCATCAGCAACGGCGTCAGTGTGGCCAGCGAGCGGACGCCGTCGTACCCGTGCGCGCGGCCGAGCCGGACGGGCTGGGGCAGCACGACGTCCTCGCTCAGCGGCGTCACGCCGCCCAGGTCGGCGCCGACCAGCGTCCCCAGCGACTCCCACGCGGCGAACAGCGCGGTCAGCGCGCCGGGACGGGCGGTGGCGTCGAGCTCGGCGAACGCCGTCGTGGCGCGGTGGATCGAGATCACCCGGTCCGCGATCTCGCCGCGTCCGGTGTCGCGCAGCCACGAGGCCAGCGCGAGGCAGGCGTGCGGGTCCTGCGGGTCCACCGGCAGCACCGGGACCAGCAGCTTGATGTCCAGCATCAGCGCGACGCAGCCCTGGGCGCGGTCGGCCTCGCCGTCGGGGAGCCTGGTCGCGAGCGCGCTGGCGAGCTCGGCGGGGCTGATCCCCTTGGGGTTCGCGGAGGTGAGCCCGACGAGGAACCGCAGCGGCGGGCTCGACGCCAGCTCGACGTTCTCCTCGACGCCGGCGCAGGCGCGCAACGGCCCGGTCGCGGGGACGTCACGGCGGAACCGCATCCGCGACGAGTCCTCGTGCACGTCGGGAGCGAGGCGGTGCGGGTGGTCGAAGAGCAGTGTCCGGTCGGTGACCAGGGCGGCGACCAAGCGGGTCAGCAGCACCTGGTTCACGCGCGTGACGGCGACCGGCGTGCCCCAGTGCGGTGCGGGGGCCTTCGGGGACCAGGTGGCCCAGCCCACGGAGGCGTACCAGGACGACGGACTGGTCTTCGAGGTCGCGCGCAGGGCGTGGCGCAGCACGGAGGGCTCGGTCTCGCGGGCCCGGCGGTCGCCGGAACCGGCCCTGTCGAGCCCCTGCCGGAGGTCAGGTCCGCTCAGGACGGCCGCGCGCCGCAACGGTTCCTCCGCGCACAGCGACGCGAGCACCTCGCGTTCGGCGGCCAGGGCCGTGGGGAGGTGGCGCTCGGCTTCACCGGCCAGCGCCGCGCGCTCGTCCAGCAGCTCGAACCACGTGCCGAGCTCGGGAATCCGCGCCACCAGCTCCGAGGCGGCGGCGCGCAGGGCAGGGCGAGGCGTCCGTCCGTTGTGGACGTCGCGGCGCAACGGCAGCACGACGCGCCGGTGGAACTCGCCGGAGTGCGCGGCGGCGCTGTCGTGCAGCAGCTCGCCCAGCGGACCGGCCAGCGCGAGCAGTTCGCTCTCCTTGTCCGCCAGCGCCTCCACCACCCTCCGGAACGGTGCCGCGGCGGCGGCGCCGTCCGGGTGCGGCAGGGCCGCCAGACGCACGAGTGCGTACGGCGCGGCTTCTCCCTGCGCGCGATCGGTCATGCGCTCGGGAGCCGGGGCTGAACGCGGCTGTCGCACCACGAGCCGCCGAGGTCGGACGAAAGGTCCTTCATGCCGTGTCCTTCGCGTCGAGCTGTGCGGAACCGGCCGGGGACAGGCCGTCAGGACACGGTCGCAAGGCGCGGTACGGCACGGATCGCGCCTTGCTTGATCGAACGGCCTACAGGCGTGAGCGGACCTCGCCGGCCTTCGGTTCGCCCAGTTCCTCGAACAGCGACACCGACTCCAACCAGCACTTCTCGGCGCCGCGGCGGTCGCCGAGCCCGTCGAGCGCCAGCCCCAGGTTGTCGAGCGACTCGGCCTGCCCGTAGAGGTCGCCGATGGCGCGGAACATCTCCAGGGCGCGCTCGACGTACGACACGGCCTCCGGGAAGTCGAGCAGCCCCCGGTACACCTCGCCGATGTTGTTGAGCAGGATCGCCTCGCTGTACGGGTCCTTGATCTCCTGCCGGATCTCCAGCGCCCGCAGGTAGCGCGACAACGCGGCGTCGAACCGGCCGGCGTCGGCGTGCAGCAGGGCGGTGTTGTTCAGGGTCACCGCCTCCGCGTGCAGGTTGCCGAGCTCACGGGAGATCTCGGCGGACTGCTCGAAGCACGCGAGCGCCTCCTCGGAGCGCCCCTGCACCATGTGGACGATGCCGAGGTTGTTCAGCGTCGGTTCCTGCCGCACCCTGTCGCCGGTCGCGCGGAAGATCGCCAAGGCCTGCCGGTAGCAGTCGATGGCCTCCTCGTGGCGGCGCACCTCGCGCAGCGCGATGCCCAGCGTGATCAGCGTCCTGCCCTCGGCGCTGCGGTCACCGACCGATCGTGCGGCGGTCAGCGCGACGCCGTGCGTGTCGATCCAGTCGGCCCAGTGCTTGCGGAGGTTGAAGAAGTCCCATAGGCACTGGGCCAGCGTCCAGGAGTGCTCCGGCAGGTCGTGCTCGGCCGCGTCGCGGATGGCGGCCACCAGGTTCGCGCGTTCGGTGTCGCACCAGAGCAGTGCGGCGTCGCGGTCGGCGAACGTCCGCGGGTGCACGGCCGGGTCGGCGGTGGTGATCTCCATCTTGCGCTGCGGGTTGAGCTGCTGCGCTCCTCGCCACGACGTGTGCACGTACCAGTCCAGCACCCGGCGCCGTGCCAGGGCCCGTGCCGGCGGCGGTTCGGCGGCCATGACCTGTTCGACGGCGTAGGCGCGCAACAGGTCGTGCAGGCCGTAGCGGCCGGGGGTGTGCTGCTGCAGCAGGTGTTCGTCGAGCAGCGTCTCCAGCAGGTCGCCGGCCTCGTACGCGGTCAGCCCGGCGAGTGCGGCGGCGGAGTCGGCGGTGACGTCCTCTCC
>JASLAV010000333.1 GCA_030146905.1 Lentzea sp.
GATGGTCACCCGCGCCATCCGCAGCGCGCAGACCCAGGTCGAGCAGCAGAACTTCGAGATCCGCAAGAACGTCCTCAAGTACGACGAGGTCATGAACCGCCAGCGCACGGTGATCTACGCCGAGCGCCACCGCGTTCTCGCAGGTGAAAACCTGAAGGAACAGGTCGAGCACATGATCGTCAGCGTCGTGGAGGAGTACGTCAACGGCGCCACGGCCGACGGCTACGCCGAGGACTGGGACTTCGAGAAGCTCTGGACCGCCCTCAAGACCCTCTACCCGATCTCGCTGGACCCGAAGGAGATCCTCGAGTCCGATGAGGACGTCACCCGCGAGTACCTGCGGGAGATCCTCGTCGAGGACGCGCTGCAGGCCTACCGCAACCGCGAGGCCGAGATCGACAGCCGCGTGGGCGAGGGCGCGACCCGCGAGCTCGAGCGCAGGGTCCTGCTGTCCGTGCTGGACCGCAAGTGGCGTGAGCACCTCTACGAGATGGACTACTTGAAGGAGGGCATCGGCCTGCGCGCCATGGCGCAGCGCGACCCCCTCATCGAGTACCAGCGCGAGGGCTTCGACATGTTCAACGCGATGCTCGACGCGTTGAAGGAGGAGACCGTCGGCTTCCTGTTCAACCTCCAGGTCGAGGCCGCGGAGCCCGAGCCCGCGCAGCCGGAGGTCCCCGTGACCCTGAGCGCGGCCCCGCAGTCCCTGCCGCAGGTGAGCTCGCAGCCGCAGAGCGGTGCCCGTGCCAGGGCCCGTGCGGCGGCCGCGGCCCAGCAGCAGGCGCAGCAGCAGGCCCAGGCCCCCTCCGGCCCCGCCATGGCGCAGCTGTCGAGCGGCAACGCCATCCCGCCCGCTCTGCGCGGCAAGGGCCTCGGCGGCCCCGGCCAGCAGAACCTGAGCTACAGCGGTCCGGCAGAGGACGGCGGCGTGGAGCAGCACGACGAGTCGAACGGCGCCGGCGGCCAGCAGGGCGGTACCCGCAAGGAACGCCGCGAGGCGGCCCGTCAGGCGGCGAAGAACCAGCGCAGGGGTCGCTGACACCTCCGGTAACACCACGGCGTGGGCCGCGTTCCTCCGGGAGCGCGGCCCACGCGGCGTTGCGGGGCTCACTCCAGCACCGTGAAAGCGGTGAACCGCCACCGCCCGCCCCGGTGCTCGGCCCGAGCCGCCACGGCCATCACCCGCCCCTCCCGCCGCACGGTCACCGAGATCTCGGCCACCAGCCGCGACGGGTGGCAGACCCTGGGCATGCGAACCATCCGGGTGCTGCGAGGCCGGACCATCGACACCAGCCGCCCGGCCAGTGACGGCGCGGCGATCTCCCGCAACAACCGCGCGGACCGCCGCCCGTCCAACACTTCCAGCACCACCCCGACCAACCGGACGGCGTCCAGCGCGGGTGACGGCGGCACCGGCTCCGGCACCCAGGCGGGACGGGGCCGTGGCCGGGGCAGCGGAATCAGCCCGGCCCCGACCGGGGGCTCGTAGGCGGCAAGGCGGCGGACAACTGGCGGCATGCCGAACCAGGCGCGCCGGAGCGGCCATCAGGACCCGCGACACCCGAAAGTGGGTACCGTCCACAGGTGCTCAAGGCCCTGGTGCTCGACTACGGCGGTGTCCTGACCGATCCCGGTGAGGACAACCCGGTGGAACCGCCGCTCCTCACCGCCCTCCGCAAGGCGAAGCAGCACGGTCTCAAGACCGCCCTGCTGTCCAACGCGGACGGTTGGTGGCAGCCGCCCGCCGCCTTCGACGGCCTCTTCGACGTCGCGATCCTCTCCGGCGAGGTGGGGCTCGCGAAGCCGGACATCGGCATCTACCTGCTCACGGCCACCGAACTGGGCGTGGAGCCGCAAGAGTGCGTGTTCGTCGACGACCTCGCGATCAACATCCGCGGAGCGGCGGAGGCGGGCATGGTCGGCGTCCACCACCGATCGACGCGGGCCACTCTGGAGGAACTGGAGATATTGCTGGCGATCGCGCTCCGCGACTGAGGCGACGGCTAGTGCGTCTGAGCGCGCCGCACGAGCTCGAAGCAGAGCACGGCCGCCGCTGACGCCACGTTGAGCGACTCAACACCCGCCGCCATCGGGATCGAGAGCCACGACGTGATGTGCGGACGCACGTCGTCGGTGATCCCGGACGTCTCACTGCCCAGCACGAAGGCGGCGCGTTCGCCGAAAGAGGCGGAGTAGATCGTGTCGGACGCGTGGGAGTCCAGCGCGTACAGCGGATAGCCGGAGGCGCGCAACAACGCCGAGGCCTCCGCCGCGGTGCCGCAGCGCAGAACGGGCGCGCGGAAGGCAACTCCGGCGGAGGCCTTGACCACGAGCGGGTCGATCGACGCGACACCGCGGCGCGGCACCACGATGCCGTCGATGCCCGCGGCGGTCGCGGTGCGCAGGATCATGCCGACGTTAGCGGGCGTGGTGATGCCGTCGAGCACCAGCACCGACCGCAGCGAGTCCTCTTCCAGCGCGAGCGCCAGCGGCTTCATGCGAGGCGCCACCACGTCCGCGAGCACGCCCTGGTCCTGCTTGCCGTTGCCCGCCAGCACCTTCACGCGCTGCGCGGTGGCCCGCTGGACCTGAACGCCACGGGAACGCGCCGCGTCGAGGATCTCGCGCGCCGCCGGGCCGCGGGCCGTGTCGGCGAGCACCACCTTGTCCACCGACAGCGCTGGGTCGTCCAGCGCCTCCAGCACGGGCTTGCGGCCGTAGACGGTGACGAAGCGGTCCTTGGGCGAGATTTCCACAGCAAGAGGGTGCCAGACGGCGTTTCCCGCCCGGTCGACCGGCACACCCGGTTCGAACGGGTGAAGAGCCTGACTAGAGCCGTTCGGCCCTTGTGCTTCGGATCATATCGATGATGATCGTCACATGGCGGCAGGTATGCGCAGCGTCGCGCAACGTCAGCACTTCGCGAGCGGCCAGGACTCGGATGTCTTCATCCGGTCCGACGGGCTGCTCGTCAAACGCACGCGCACAGGTCGTGACCTGCGGCGCGAAGCTGAGATGATGTTGTACCTCAGCGGTCACGGCATCCCCGTCCCGCGCGTGCACGACGCCACCGCCGACGAGCTCGTCATGCAGTACGTGCCCGGCCCGCGGATGTCCGAGGAGATCGGCCGCAAGCCGTGGCTCGCGGGCAGTCTCGGCCGTGAGCTCGCGGACCTGCACCGCCGCCTCGACGTCATCGCCGCACCGGACTTCCTCAGCGGCGAGGGCGACCTCCTGCACCTCGACCTGCACCCCGGCAACGTCGTCCTCGGCCCGGAGGGCCCCGTCGTGCTCGACTGGGCGTCCGCGACGAAGGGGGAGCGCACGCTCGACGTCGCGCTCAGCTGGGTGTCGCTCGCCGTCGCGCGCCTCGCGCCGGTCAAGAAGCTGACGCGGTGGCGGTTCCTCAGGTCGTTCATGGCGAACACCGACCCGAGGGCGGCCGAGGCCATCCCGGAGGCCGCGCGCATCCGCCTCGAACGCCATGACCGCGATCCGCGGGAACGCGCCGCGCTTCAGGAGCTGATGGATCGCCGGCGCCACTAGGCTGGGCGGCATGCCGGACCGACTGTCAGCGCTGGACGCCTCGTTCCTGTACATGGAGGGCTCCACGACGCCGATGCACGTCGGCGGCGTGGCGGTGTTCCGCCGGCCCAAGGTCGGCTTCGACTACGACAAGCTCGTCGACCTCATCGAGCAACGCCTGAGCCTCGTGCCGCGCTACCGGCAGAAGGTCGTGCACGTCCCGGGACGCATCGCGCGCCCGGTCTGGGTCGACGACCCGGACTTCGACGTCACCTACCACGTGCGCCGCAGCGCCCTGCCCAAGCCGGGCAACGACACCCAGCTGCACGACCTCGTCGC